>CAYQWO010000538.1:0-994 GCA_964421095.1 uncultured Syntrophaceae bacterium | reverse complement strand
TAATCGGCCGATCCATTCCCCAACCCGACGCAGTCGAGAAGGCGCTCGCAATGACGCCTTTTAGCGACGACATCACTCTGCCCGGGATGCTCTGGGGTTGTGCCTTGCGGAGCCCTGTGGCGAACGCGCGCATCCGCCGGTTGGATGTTTCCAGGGCCAAAAAGCTCCCCGGCGTTCATGCCGTCCTGACCGCTGCGGACATCCCCGGCGTCAACTTGCGGGGCAACATAATGGGGGGCCGCGACGACCAGCCCGTACTGGCCAAAAATACGGTCCGCGCGGTGGGTGACCCGATCGCCCTCGTCGCGGCAGAGTCCATGGATCTCGCGGAGGAAGCCCTCTTCCGCATTAAGGTGGAATACGAACAACTTCCCCCGCTGGAAGATCCTGTAGCGGCAGCCGAGCCGGGGGCGCCCCTAATCGACGAGCGAGGCAACGTGCTTTCCAACTACGGGTACCGCCGGGGCGACGTGCAGCAAGGCTTCGAAAAGGCCGCAGCCGTCGTGGAAGAAACCTTTCATACCCAGTTCGTGGAACACGCCTACTTAGAGCCGGAGGCCGGGGTCGCCTGGCTGGATCCGGGCGGCGTGATCCACATCCGCTGCGGCACTCAGATGATCGAGAACTTCCGTTTGGTCGCCCGCGTACTGGGTGTTCCCCACAACCAGCTCCGTATCGAGTGCCCCCTCGTCGGCGGAGGCTTCGGCGGCAAGATCATGGTCACCATCGAGCCCTTCCTGGCCCTTCTCGTGAAGGCCACAGGCCGGCCCGTGCGCATGGCGCTCAAGCGGGAAGAATCCATCCTTTCCTCCACGAAGCGCCATCCCTTTATCATGCACTACAAGGTTGGGGCAGATGCGGCAGGGAGGCTTACGGCGATCGCGGCGGACCTTGTCGGCGATTCCGGGGCCTTTGCGGATGTAACCGACGGGATCGGTAAATACTCCATCGGATTGCTCGCGGGTGCTTACCGATGTCCCAACGTCCAGGTGAA
>CAYQWO010000537.1:0-2994 GCA_964421095.1 uncultured Syntrophaceae bacterium | reverse complement strand
GGGCCGATTTCTTTTTGCTCTTCATCCCCGAAGAGACCATCTTCTCCGGAGTGCGGGTTCAGGCCGGCCACGCCAATTCTGGGATGCTCGATTCCTAATTTTCTTAACATATCGTAGGTAAGGCGGATGACGGTAAGTACTCGGTCCTTTTTGATTAATTCACATGCCCGGCGCAGCGAGGTGTGCGTCGTCACGTGAGAGACACGGAAGGGACCGTGGGCCAGGAGCATAGCGTAATCTTTTGTCCCGGTAAGCTGGGCCAGCAGTTCCGTATGGCCGGAGTAGTGGAACCCGGCTTTATTGATCGCTTCCTTATGGATCGGCGCCGTGACCATGGCCGCAACGCGGCCTTCCATGGCTAAGGCGACCGCTTTCTGGATGTATTCCACCGCCGCCTTCCCAGGCATGGGATCGACGCGTCCGTGTTTGAGGTTCGGAAGGTCGATGTTTTTTAGGTCCCATACGTTGATCATGAACGGATCATCCCGAACCTGATCGAAGTCAGAGATCGCCCGGATTTTTAGCTGGCTCCTGGCGATGGACAATGCCTGCTCCATTGTCCGGGCATCCCCGATGACCACGGGCAAGGCTTGATGGTGCAATTGCGGCCGCTCCAGCGCCTTAACGATGATCTCGGGCCCGATGCCGGCGGCATCGCCCATGGTGATGGCAATGGGGATTTTAGGTTTTCTGGATTTCATGGACCCCTCGCAAATATTGAGTAATGCGCCGTAGGGCGTCCTTTTCACCGAACCCTCCGGCTTTGGTAACCAGGCGGAGCCCTTTAAAAGGCCCATCAGCCAAAATGCTGCAGGGAATGCCCGGCAGGACTTCTTCCTCGATGCGCAGGGCGGAAGCGGAAAGCTCTCGGCAGACCCCCATGGCCAGATCACCCCCCGTAAGCACCAACCCGCCCAGACGTACCTTACGCAGAAGGTGGGCCGTCGCTTTCCCGAAAGCTGCCGGAATCGCCCGTTCCTTTCCCGAAAAATGATTTTGGAAGGTGGTGGTGAGGATGACGCCGGGCCTTTTAGACAAAATTTCCCGCAGGCAGGCGCTGATAGACTCCACCTCCCTTCTTGCCCATCGGGGGTTGGTTAAATGATGGAGGTCTGGTTCCAGCAAGGGGAGGGAAAGATCTTTTCGGACCTCTTCTATTTGCTCTGCTGTCCTGGGGTTCCGGCTGGCCGAGATGATCAAAAGGGGCCCTTGGAAAACGCGTCTCCTTTTTTTCTTCTCCACTTTTGGGGGAAAACCTAACTCATCGGCCAGGGCGACAGAACCACAGGCCAGAGCCCGGCCGGAGAGCAACTTCCAGGCGGAGGCGATGGATTGCAGGTCTGATTGTAAGACTGCATCCACGACCAGGAGACGTTCGGGGCGCCTTTTGATTTTTTGGGCTAAAGAGGCCGGGCCCTTTCTCACTTCCTTGAGCGCTATGTGGCCTACAGGCTGCCCCACCTCCTTCCGGAGCAGGTCTGTGATCCTGGAGGTCCGGAGAGGATGGAAGGGATCGCGGGCATAGGGAGTTCGAAGCAAGGGGACTCCGTAAACCCGCAGGATTCCCCTTTCCACGGTGCGGCCTTGGTCCGGGACGGTCGGGACGATGATCGCTTTGGGAATTTTTTGGGCATCGAGAATCGCCGAGACCTCCATCCCCACATTGCCCCGCATGGTCGAGTCGATCTTCTTGTATAGGGCCTTGGCTTTTAAATTTCGGCAGGCTTTGTATACTTTTTGGTAGGCTAAGTCTCCGGATATGTTTCGGCTATCGGTATTCAGTACCAGAGCCTGGGCTTTAGGCCAGGGACGGGCCAAAATGAGAGGAACCAAAGTGACCAGCCCCTTTTTGCGGAACTGCAATCCCGTGTCCAACGATCCCGTAAGGTCGTCAGCGATGATGGCAAATTCTGGAATGGAAAGAATCATGTTTATTATATATTTTTCCCAAATTAACAGAAAAGGAGCCTTAAATCAAGGAACCTTAGCGACTCGCCACCCCCCAGTTTTTAGATTCCAAGTTAAATTGTGACCGGGGCGGAAGGCAGCGAGCCTCCTTTCTTCCTTGACAAAACAGGGGAAAATGATATAAAGAAAGTGAAATTTTTCGCAGAGATTGGGATTTTCCGCGACGTCGCCCCTTTACGAACCGGGGGCTTTTCTTCCTGCCGGGAGTAATCGTTGATAGACGGAGAATGAGCCATCGATCTTCGACCGATAAACAGTGAAGACGAGCAGTTCATGCGCCTGGCGCTCCAAGAAGCAACAAGGGCTGGAGAAGAAGGGGAAGTTCCCGTGGGGGCGGTTTTAGTTTCCGATGGACAGGTAATTGCCCGGGGGCGAAACCGCCCGATCACCCTGTCTGACCCAACGGCCCACGCCGAAATCCTGGCCCTGCGGGAGGGGGCGGCCAAGGTTGGAAACTATCGGCTGCCCGACTGCACGCTCTATGTGACCATTGAGCCCTGCGCCATGTGTGCAGGGGCGCTCCTCCAGGCGAGGGTCAGACGCTTGGTTTTCGGTGTCGAAGATCCCAAGGCCGGGGGAGTGCGGTCGCTCTATTTCTTGTTAGAAGATGAACGCTTGAATCACCGAGTAGAAGTGAGCGCGGGCGTTCTCCTGCAAGAATGCCGGGAGGTCCTGCGCCGCTTCTTCCAGGAAAGACGCTAAAAAACAACTTGCCACAGAGCACACAGAGACCACAGAGAATCAAATTTAAAAAGAAAAATTATTTAAAGCATTCTATTTTCTCTGTATTCTCGGTGATCTCTGTGGCTAATAAAGTATTTTACGGAGAGGTACCGAAGTGGTCACAACGGGGTCGACTCGAAATCGACTTGGGGGCCAAAAGCTCTCACGTGGGTTCGAATCCCACCCTCTCCGCCAGAAAATTTGCAAAGCAAATTTTACCAGTAGCCAATAGCCATTAGCTTGTAGCTTAAAGTCTTTGATACGGCAGAGATGACGGGTTTCCACTACTTCCAAAGATGAGAT
>CAYQWO010000536.1:0-2994 GCA_964421095.1 uncultured Syntrophaceae bacterium | reverse complement strand
GGAGTGCGGAGTCCCCCCCACCCTCTCCCTCCCCCTCAAGGGGGGAGGGTGGGGGAGGGGGTGCCGCATTCCTCATTCTGCAATCCGCAATCCACATTTGTTATCCTTTCAATTATGGAAAATCCGTCACCACTGAGTAAATCTCATACGTAGTGCCCTGAGGGGCACGTACCCGGACAAGAATTCTCTTATAGCCTCTATTGAAGTTAGGGTTTGTGCCATTGCCTACCACGTTGAAATTGTCGTCCACATAAAGTCTCTCCCATTGCCATTGGTAGCCAGAGATGGGGGCATTCTGCCAGGCAGTAAGTGTAGTAGGGTCGAGTTCCGGGGTTTTACCGTAATCAAACTTCATCATCTCTTCCATCCTCTGATGGGCGAGATACATGGCTGTATTTGCCATTTCGGGCATATCGCTCCCTTTCACACCCGTTATGAAAGGGACGACGATGACGGGTAAGAGGATGCCCGCCAGAATGATCAGGACGATGATCTCGATTAGGGTAAAACCCCTGTTACCGATTGCGGAATGTGGATTTCGGATTTGGGAATGACTCCTCATTTCCTATCCTTTCTTGCTTTCTTAATTGAAGAAATAGTTATAGCCAACACCTGATTTGCCTCATCCATAAGTAGATATTCTTATTTTATTTGGAATATTTTTTTATTCCGCAATCCGAATTCCGAAATCTGCAATCATGTAATATTCACCTTCCCTGTATATTGAGTTACAGTGATCGTTCTTGTGTTTACTCCATCTGAAACAGTCACAGAACCCCCTCCGTTCAATATCGGCTCCCCCAGAGAATTAAAGGTAAATGTTATTGTAGTACCAATCGTTACCCCCTGCAGTTGCCCTGAAGGATCCATACTGCTGGTAGGGCTGAATGTATATTTATTTGCCGGTGGGGTGGTAGAAAACTGCACGCTTTTGGAAACGCTGTTGGCCATAGCCCATTCCTGGGCATATCGAATGTCGGAGGCAATCATATTAGCTGCGCCGTCCACCGTGGCTCTGGAAAGATTCAGAAAATCGAACCGGGGAATTAGGACCGCTGCCAGGATCCCGATGATCCCCAAGACCATAATCACTTCCACAAAGGTCATTCCCGATTGCGGATTGCGGATTGCGGAATGCGGAATTAAAATTCCGAAATCCGAAATCCGCAATCCGAAATTGAATTTTTCTTTAAACGTCTTCATAATTTCCATCATCCTCTAAAAAGTTGGGCAATATTCCACCAGGGGAGGAACACGGCCAGCGCCAAAAATAGCACCGCGACTCCCAGAACAACGGTCAAAGCCGGCTCGATGTAGGTGGAGAGTTTTTTGATGGCGTTCTCCACTTCGAGATCGTAGAAATCTGTGACCCTCATCAGCATATTATCCAAGGATCCCGAGGATTCGCCCACCCCAACCATCTGCACGACCAGCGGGGTGAATTGGCCGCTCTCTTTCATGGAGTCGGTTAAGCTTTTTCCTTCTTTTATCTTCTCGCCGATGATCTCGAGGGCTTGCGAGAGAAGGGGATTATCGATCGTGCTGGAAGTGATCTCCAGCGTCTGCAGAATGGGAACTCCGCTCCGGTTCAAAAGGACAAATATGTAGGAAAACCGGGAGAGGGCAATCTTTAAGAAGAGGGGGCCAAAAATCGGGATGCGCATTTTCAGCCGGTTCCAGAAATATCTCCCCTGGTTCGTCCCCAGATAAATTTTCAGCAGGCCGGCGGCTCCCAAAAAAGCCAATACGATCAGATACCAGTATTTATGCACTATGGTGTTGATTCCGATCATCACCCGGGTGGGCAACGGCAGAGGAGTGTGAAACCGGGAAAAGATGTCCGCAAACCTCGGGATAACAAAAGCGATCAGGACGCCAAAAGCAATGACCAAGGCCAATATGACGATCTTGGGATAGCGGGTGGCCTCCTTTACCCTCTGGCGGGTTCGCAACTCCCGATCCGCCAGGGTGACGAAACGATCCAAGGATTCCCCCAGCCTCCCCGCAGTCTCGCCCGCTCGAATCATATGGACATACACCGGCGAGAAAACGTCGGGATAGGCGGACAGGGCCTCGAAAAGCGCGCTCCCTCCCTCAATCTGGGGGCCGATGGCCTCCAGGATGGTTTTCAATCTTTTATTTTCGATCTGCTCCGTTAAACCCTTCAGGCCCGTGAGCAATGGCAACCCGGCTTTATACAGGACAGAAAGCTGCTGGCTGAAGAAGATGAGTTCCTCCAGCTTCACTTTTTGAAAGGGAGGCCAAAGACCCGCCAGGCTGCTGGAAGCCGAGCTTTCTTTCTGCTCAATCTGGACGGGAAGATATCCCAAGTGATAGAGCCGGTCCCCCGCCATTTGCGGGGTAGGGGCATCGATCGTCCCGACCAGGGCTCTTCCGGATCTATCCCTGACTCTGTACTTGAAAACGGGCAAGGGTTATCCTCCCCCCAAATAAGACCTTAGTTTTTTCATCAATTCTTCCATGTCGAAGGGTTTGGTGATATATTCATCCGCCCCCGTTTCCATCCCCATGCTCTTGTCCTTCTGCTGGGTCTTGGCGGTCAGCATCAGGATGGGAATGTGTTTAAATTTTTCGTCAAATTTCAACAAACGGCAGACCTTATACCCATCCAATTTGGGCAACATGAGATCCAGGAGGATTAAATGGGGGCTTTCCCGGCGAGCTTGATTCAAAGCATCCTCACCGTTGTAAGAAACCAGAACGGTGTAGCCCTCCATCTCCAGCGGAAAACGGATGGTCTCCACCAGATCGACTTCGTCATCCACAATCAATATCTTTTTCGAGCTCATTTTTCTCCCCCATTAAACGCTCTTTGGCAAGCTGGAAAAGCTCTCTTTTGCCCACGGCCTCCTCCGGATAGGTAGCGACCCCGACCTTGATGACCGGGGCTGGATCTCCACCCGAGCCGAGAAAATTCTTAATTTCCTCTTCGATCCGGCGCCGGATCACTTGGGCTCCTTTCCGATCGGTTTC
>CAYQWO010000535.1:0-2999 GCA_964421095.1 uncultured Syntrophaceae bacterium | reverse complement strand
CGGATATGTGTATAAGAGACAGCCTTACAGACGAAGATGGATTACATCGGAGTGCTGGAAGCTCAGCTGGAAAAGAGCGGCAAAGACCTCTCCCGGGTAGAAGAACATTTGAACAAAACACGGAGCATGCTGCAGGGCATATTGCAGGCCATCAGCGACATCGTGATCGTCTTCGATAACGACCTGAACATCCAGATGATCAATCGGCAGGTAAATTTTCGGGACAAAAAATGTCATGAGTTTTTTTTCGGTGTCCCGGGAATTTGCGAAGACTGTCCTGTTCTGCGAACGATTCAGGAGAAGAAGGGCCTGACGGTCGAGAAGGTCATCCGGAACGAATACTATCGCATCCAAACCCATCCCCTCAAGAACCTGCGGGGAGAAATCGAGGGGGTGATCGAAGTCAGCCATCCTGTCACCAGAGATAAAGCCAGGGAGCAGCAGCTATTCCATGCGGATAAGCTCTCCTCGCTGGGGCTTCTGGTCTCGGGCATCGTCCATGAGATCAACAACCCGAATGCCTATATCTGTGGCAATATTCCCCTCATCAAGGAAGCCTTCAAGACCATCTTCCCTATATTGGACGAACATGTCCGGCAAAACCCTGATTTTCAGGTGGCCCGCTTGGATTATTCCCTGTTCAAAGAGAATGTCACCTTGATGCTCGACGACATGATCCAGGGTTGCAGCCGCATCCAGAACATCTTAGGAAGCCTGAAGAGCTTCACCCGCAGGGCCGAAGCAGTGCTGAGCGAAAAAGTGGACTTGAACGAGTTAGTCAATGAGGGGATGCGCCTGGTCTACAATACGATCAAGCGAACGGCCGTGATTCATACCGACCTGCAGGAAGGTCTTCCGGGCATCAAAGGCAACAGGGACAGACTGATTCAAGTGTTTGTGAACTTGATGATCAACGCCTGGCAAGCGATAGACAAAGAAAAAGGAAATATCTGGGTCAAGACCCATTTCGAGCCCGAAGAAAACTGCATCTGCCTGAAAATCTGCGATGATGGGTGCGGCATGGGGGAATTTGCTAAAGCGCAAATTTTCAATCCTTTTTTCACGACCAAGAAGGAAGGGACCGGCCTGGGCCTCTCGATCGTTTCCAAGATCATCAGCGAGCACAACGGCAGGACCGAGGTGGAAAGCGAAGTCGGGAAAGGGAGCACTTTTACCATCCGCTTGCCAGTTCGATCTTAAAGGGAAAATATGGGGAGCATTCTGGCCATCGATGACGACCCGGGGGTGTTGCGCTATCTATTTGTCCTTCTGATGCAGACGGGGAAATACGAAGTCAAAACCCTGGAAGATAGCACGAAAGCCATCGAGGAATTGGACCGGGGGAGATACGATGTCCTTTTGTTGGATATGGATATGCCCGGAGTGACTGGCCTGGAGATTCTCAAGTATGCCCGGGAGCACCAGCCAGAACTGGAGGCCATTGTTCTCACCGGGGTGGAAGACGTGCAGTTGGCTGTCACGGCCATGAAATTGGGGGCCTATGATTATCTATCCAAGCCAGTGAACAACGATCTTTTGCTCCTCCTCCTGGAGAGAGCTCTGGAGCGGCGGCATTTGAAGGACCGGGTTCAGGAACTGCGGGAAGATTTCAAATTTGAGGATTTAAAAAATAAAGAGGCTTTCCGGGACTTCATCACCCGTAGCCCGGCGATCCTCAAGGTCCTGCGCTATGTTGAGCGCATTGCCGCCAGCCAGTCCAGTGTTTTGATCTGGGGGGAAAGCGGCACGGGCAAAGAACTGATTGCCCGGGCCATTCATGCCGTGAGCCCGCGAAAGAATGAAAGGTTCATCGCCGTCAACGCTGGGGTATTTGCCAACGAGCTTTTTGCCTCGGAATTTTTTGGCCACATGAAAGGCTCTTTCTCAGGGGCCTATTCCGACCAAAAGGGCTTCCTGGAGGCTGCGCACCGAGGCACTCTTTTCTTGGATGAGATCGGAGAGCTTTCTCTTCCGATCCAGGTAAAGCTGCTGCGGGTATTGCAAGAAGGGGAGTACTTTCGGCTGGGCTCGACCCAAAATCAGAAAGTGGACGTACGCATCATCGCCGCCACGAACAAGGATCTGCAAGTGGAGATCAAGAAAGGAAATTTTCGCAAAGACCTCTTCTTTCGCCTGAACATTAATTCTATCTACCTCCCTCCCCTGCGGGAACATAAAGAGGACATCCCTCTCTTGGCTTATCATTTTTTGGATAAATACAGCAAGATCGATAAGAAGCAGATCCGGGATATTTCCGAGCCCGTGATGACCCTTCTGCAACAGTATAACTATCCGGGCAATATCCGGGAGCTGGAGAATATCATCAATAACATGGTGGCCCTGGAGACATCTGACAAATTGACGAAATCCTCCCTCCCTCCTTATTTTTCCGAGGCTTTCAGAGATTATAAAGGCCTCTGGCCGCCTTCGGAAGAGAAGACCCTGCAAGAATTGGAAAGAGAATACATCCGGAAAATTCTGGAGAGAACGAACGGCAATAGAACCCGGGCGGCCAAAATTCTGGGCATCTCCCGGGTCAACTTGTTAGCGAAAATCAAGCGTTACCAATTATCGTGAGAAATTTTATACTGAGCATTTCATGCCGGAAGAGGCTAAAAGCTCCTCGGCCTTCCGGGCGTCTTTCTGTGCTTGCTCCAGGATGACCCCAGCCAAGTCGGCATTGTGAATTCCCTTAGCCTGGCCAACGAATTCGTAGGACCTCTTTCCCCTTTGAAGAAGGGCCCCCGCTTCTCCTATCTCCTGCTGGCCTTTTGAGCCGCGCCCAATATCTGCTCCACCTTTACCAAGAGATCTTCGGTTTTCTTCAGGGATTCCAGATTTCCCTCCCTCCCCGTCCCTAGATCGGCTCCCTTCTGGTTGATGTGGCCGGCCAGACAGTCTCGCCGCCCCATGAACTTGTGGCTGGGGGGAGGAGAGCCCCCTCCGCCTTCTCCCGTGAACATTTCTTTCGGGCCGCTGTGGATGGCCGAGCAGCACAC
>CAYQWO010000534.1:0-3000 GCA_964421095.1 uncultured Syntrophaceae bacterium | reverse complement strand
CCAATTAAGGAGGAGATTCATGGAACGAGTCACCGACAATGTCTATGCCGCGACGGACCTCAGAGGATGCAATCCAGGATACGTGGTCACCACAAAGGGAGTTGTAGTGATCGATACCCCTCAGCTTCCCACAAAAGCGGCCGCCATGCGCGATGAGGTGACCAAAAAGGGACCCCTGCGTTTCTTAATCAACACGGAGCACCACATGGATCATGTCTTCGGAAACCTTTTCTTCGCCGGCATGGCCCCGGGAATCGCCCATGAGTACATCTTGAAAGAATTCTGGATGCCTGTCCGTGGCCTCGACGTCTACTCGTACATGACAGAGATTGTGAAGAAGGATGACCCCCAGGGGTTGGCTCTGTTGCCCAGCAAGGAAGCTTTCGCAGTGGATCCGCCGGCCATCACCTTCAGCACGCGACTCACCCTTCGCCTGGGCGGCCATACCTTTGAGCTCTTCCACACCCCGGGACATACCCGGGGCCAAATCGCCGTCTATATTCCCAAGGAGAGGGTCATTTTTACAGGGGACACGGTCTTCTGCGACTGCCAGACCTGGTTTCATTCGGCAGACCCTGAGAGTTGGCTGCGGTCTCTGGACTTCTTGCGAACGCTGGATTTCGACCATATCGTTCCCGGACACGGGCGAATTTGCCCCAAAGATTATATGCTGAAACAGAGCGCCTTTATTCACGAGTGGTTGGCCGCGGTAGCCGCCGGGCTGGCGAAAGGCTGGTCCAAGGAAGAATGCGTTCAAAGGATCAGCTTTCTCGATCGCTTTCCGATGGATGTGGGGCAAGCCGATATGGGACCTCAGGTCCAGCGGATGAACGTGGAACGTCTCTACGACTTTCTTCTGGGAAAGACGGAAAGATTTTCTTAAGAGGTGCAAGCGCTCCATTTTATCGAGCCCCCTCACCCTCCCCTCTCCCCCGATTACGGGGGAGAGGATAAAGGTAAGGTAGAGAAGTTGGGCGGGTAATGCCGCGAATCAAGAGAGTGATTTGACACGCACTTCCGCCTTGACGCATTAAAAAATAATTGCAGGAGAGGAGAGATCATGAATCTGAAAAACCAGATCAGCATCGTTACGGGAGGGGGCCAGGGAATCGGGCGCGAGATCGCTCTTCGCCTGGCGCAGGAAGGGGCCATCGTCGTCATCGGGGATATCAACGAGAAAGGATCTCACGAGACCGCCGCCATGATCGCCAAGAACGGCGGCCCGAAAGCTACCGTAATTCCCACAGACATCACCCATGAGGATCAGGTCATCCGCCTGATCAAGGGTACAATGGAAATTGATAAACGCATCGACATCCTGGTGAACAATTCCGGAATCATGGGTCCGGTAAAAAATATAGAGGACATCATGGTAAAGGAATGGGAAGAGACCATGGCGGTGAATGTCACCGGAATGTTCCTCTGCTGCAAGCATGCCATACCCTTCATGAAGAAACAGGGAAAGGGTAGCATCGTGAATATTTCCTCCATTACGGGGAAGCGTCATTTGACTCAACGGACGCCCTATGCCGCTTCCAAAATGGCGGTGATCGGCTTGACCCGCACCTTGGCCGCCGAGGTGGGGAAATGGAAAATCCGGGTCAATGCCGTCTGCCCCGGGGGAATTACCGGTGAGCGGTTAGACCGCGTCTTTGAAGGAATCATGAAGTTCTCGGGGAAAAGTCGGGAACAAATCATAGCCGAGAGAGTTGAGGCCACGCCCTTGAAAACCCTCGTGGACCCGAAATATGTGGCCGCCGTCGTAGCTTTCTTATGTTCTGAAGATGCCGCCATGATGACCGGCCAGGATATTAACGTATCTGCGGGAGTGGTCATGTATTGATCAAGGAACATGATACGACTCTTTCAAGCGGCAAATAGGGGTCTTGTTAAAAGTACGGATATTCGTTTTCTGCCATGCTCAGCAAAATGGGAATCCAGCGGCGGGCCGTTCGCGAACTGCGCTCTGCACGTTGCGTACAGGAATAACGACTTTTTACGAAGCCATCGAATGGGGTAAATCAAAAAGGCCTCCATGCGGATTGCGCACATCGATTTAAATCGTCAGTCCATTGCATTCGAGGAAATGGATTCCACCACAATCCGGACCTGGGGCGGGGGGTCCGGCCTTGCCTCCT
Organism: uncultured Syntrophaceae bacterium; assembly: GCA_964421095.1. Classification (GTDB taxonomy): domain Bacteria; phylum Desulfobacterota; class SM23-61; order SM23-61; family SM23-61; genus CAYQWO01. The sequence continues at coordinate 862 of CAYQWO010000534.1, read as the reverse complement.
GCAGACTGTACCGGGAGGTGGGGCCAAAGACCGATCCATTCGCTGCGGGCAATGAGGTCTGGATCATTGGCGGGCCATTGACGGGAACGATTGCCCCATGTTCGGGCCGTATCGAGGTGGTAACCAAGTCGGCTTTGACGGGGCTGCTGGGGCTTTCTAACACGGGAGGTCTGTTCGGAGCCCGGCTCAAAAATGCTGGGGTGGATGGTTTGGTTCTGCGGGGAACCTCGCAAGAGCCCGTTTACGTGCGGGTCCGGCCACAAAGAATCGAATTTCGGAATGCTTCGCACCTGTGGGGGAAGGACACGTGGGAAACATCCGAGCGGATCGGGGAGGAGTTGAATGACCCCGGTCTCAAACGGATTCAAGTCATGGCCATTGGCCCGGCAGGGGAGAACCGGGTTCGCTTCGCCTGTCTGATCAACGAAAGATACCATGCCGCCGCTCGGGGTGGGGCTGGCGCTGTCTTGGGCGCGAAAAAGGTAAAGGCCATTGCGGTTGAGGCCAATGGTCCACCTGCACCGCCATCCCCCGCCTTTCGGGAAGCGGCCAGGCGGGCAGCGAAAAGATTCAGGACCATTCCACCTGCCAGAACTACAGCCGTTGGGGTTCACTGCCCGTCTCCGATTCCTGGGAGGAGATGGGTTGCCTGGCCGGCAGAAACTTTCAGACGGGAACCCTACCCCGCTGGCGGGAAACCCGGGGAACGGGGAAGATCCAATCTTTTGTCGCCGCTCCCGAAGGGTCCTGTTACCGCTGCGCCATGCCCTGTTTCAACCGGGTGGAAGTTCAGGAGGGAGAGTACCAGGGGCTCAAGATCTCCAGCGGTACTTTCGTCCAAGTTGTAAGTGAGTTCGGGGCC
>CAYQWO010000533.1:0-3007 GCA_964421095.1 uncultured Syntrophaceae bacterium | reverse complement strand
AGTCTTTATTTTCAGCGTTCTCATGCGGTTGATGGCTGCGGCCAGTTCGAAAAGGCGGGGCCGCGCATAATCCCCCTTTTTGAAGGGAGCCAGGATATCCAGCCCTTTCTCGGCGATATCGCCCATGGCTCTCCGCAATCCCTCGGCCAGCGGGACATCTCCCTTAAAATAGCGAGTGGCACAATAATGAATCAGGTCCCCGAGCGCATTGGTCTGGCTCTCGTCCACTACCTGCGCCACCTGCGACAGGTCGATGGCCGTTCTGCCGTAAAGAATCGTCCTCAGGCCCTTGGCGTCAATCTTCACCTCTCGCTTGCCTCGTTGCGGGTCGAAGCTTTCTGGAAGCGGAATGCGAGAACAGACCCTCCCGAAGCTCTCGCTCCCCTCTGCTTTCCGCAGAGTAGGGTGTTTTTGCACAATCTCCTGAACGCGCCGGGTCACATCCTTCGGGACGTACGCCTCCATCATAATCACCTTCGTGGCTACGTCGAAATAGTCCCCCGAACCTCCCATGACCAGGACCGTGGAGACACCCCGCTCCTGATAGAGCTGCTGGACTTTGTCGATGAAGGGGGTGATGGGTTCTTTCTCCTTGGAGACCAGCTCCTGCATGCGCTGGTCCCGGATCATGAAGTTGGTGGCGGAAGTATCCTCGTCGATCAGCAACACTTTTGCCCCCACCTCCAGGGCCTCGATGATATTGGCTGCCTGGGAGGTGCTCCCGGAAGCGTTTTCCGTGGAGAACTCGGCGGTGTCTTTTCCCAGCGGCAGGTTCATGATGAAAGGCCGGATATCCACTTTCTCCACGGCCCGCCCATCCTCGGCACGGACCTTTACGGCTGCCGGGTGCGTGACCACATATTCCCGCCCGTCTCCTGGAATGTGTGGGTAGACGCCTTTCTCTATGGCATTGAGCAGCGTGGATTTCCCATGAAAGCCTCCGCCCACGATCAGGGTGACTCCTTCGGGGATGGCCATTCCCCTGATTTTTCCGCGGTGCAGCGTTTCCACCTCTACTTCCATTTCTGGAGGAGACTTTAATAAGACAATGGGCTGCCCCGCTCCGGTTTCGGCTACCTTCAGAGGCCTTTCATCCACCCCGCTCAGGCGTGGCAAAAGGGAGCCGTTGGCCATAAAGCAGATCCATTTCTTCTGGTTAAGCTGGGTGCGGATATATTCCTGGTCTTCCACCGCGTCCACGTGGTTTTTCCCCTCGGCGGGTGGGAGATTCCCGTAGAATAGAGACCTTTCCACAATTTTAGGGACTTCCCCAAAAAACATCTCTTCGGCGTGCCGGCTCAGGATCGTCCGGCCGGCCGCGGGCAATCCCATGGTGAAGCGAACCTCCACCTGCTCCTCGCCCACCAGGCAGGAAGTCCTCTCCAGGACCTCCTGTCCGGGAAGATCGATCGAGATCTTTCCGCTCCCCCCGATTCCCCGGCTGCCTTTGGCCACAGCGCGGATGGCCGCGGCAAATTTCCTGGTCAGGTAATCCTGGATGGCTATGGCTCGCGTCTTATTCTGGAAAAGCCCGGGGGGGACCTGCGCTTTCTTCTGAGGGACCTGCAGACGGACTCGCGTAGGACTGGCAAAGGGGTCTCCCTGGACGTGGTCGATCAGCAAACAAAAATCGCCGAAGTCGTAAGCCCCCTCGATATCCTTGTACGCCTTGTACCCCCGCCCATCGATGCGGGCCAGAATTCCTTTCAAATCTTCTTTGGCTTGCATCTGTATCTCACCCTATAAAATTCTCTTTCCAATTTAAATTATTGCAACCTGCGCGGAGGAATGCAATTCACTTTTTCCTGCAGTAAATCTTCGGACCTTCTCCACAGGTTCCCCGTTGATGCTGGCGAGGATGAGCGGAGCGAAGCCAAAAGCGGGCCAGAATCACTTTTATCCTGCTTATCTACTTGCTACACACGGCATATTAGCCGGGACGCAAGGTTCACACGATGGAGAATCCGTTCTTTTTTGCGTACCGGAAAATTTTGAACCATCTCCCGGCGTAGCCCATGGAAGGTCCACTCCCTTTTTTGGCGAACGACGCGCATCCTTGCCAGCATCAGGAGAAACGCAATAATACAAATCATTTGCCACCTGCTGCATGGAGTGTTAATATTCTTGCCATGCTATAGCCACAGAAAAATCCCCCCTCGCCCCCCTTTAGCAAAGGGGGGTTGGGGGGATTTGAGAGTGATTGGTTCAAAGTAGGTTTTGGTTGCGGCTATGCTACACTGTGCGCTCTGTGGCAAATAATTATGGGAACAAAGTTCGTCATGAATAAAGACGACCTCCTGCGCATTTCCAAGCCTTCCCGCTACATCGGCGGAGAGGTCAATTCCGTGGTCAAGGATTTGAGCCGGGTGCGGCTGAAGTTCGCCCTGGCTTTTCCCGATGTTTATGAAGTGGGCATGTCCCATCTCGGCTTCCAGATCCTTTACCATATCCTCAACCAGAATGCGGAGATCGCCTGCGAACGGGTCTTCGCCCCCTGGCCCGATATGGAGAAGTTTCTCCACGATCGAGCACTCCCCCTGACCTCCCTGGAATCTTCCCTGCCCCTAAAAGAATTTGACGTCCTCGGCTTCTCTTTGCAGTATGAGCTGAATTATACCGGCGTCTTGAATATCCTGCACTTGTCCGGAATCCCCCTGCGGGCTGCGGATCGAGGGGAGCATGATCCGCTCATCATCGGCGGCGGCCCCTGTGCCATGAACCCGGAGCCACTGGCTGACTTCTTTGATGCCCTGGTATTGGGGGATGGGGAAGAAGTCGTCCTGGAGATCTGCCGTGAAATCATGGCCTCCCGCAAAAATCAAGAACCCAGAGCTCAGATGCTGCAGAGGCTCTCCAAGGTGGAGGGCGTTTATATCCCTTCCTTTTTCCGGGTAGAATATGAACCTACGGGAAGAATCAAACAGATTATGCCGCTGCAAGAGGGCTATGTGACGGTTCGCCGGCGCATCCTCTCCGACCTCAACCAGGGGGCTTTCCCCATCCACCC
>CAYQWO010000532.1:1752-3010 GCA_964421095.1 uncultured Syntrophaceae bacterium | reverse complement strand
CCACTCGTTTTCGGGATACCCTTGCAGGAAGAAAGGTGCAGGTTTGGCTTACTCCAATGATGTCTCAAGACATAGTAGAATTCGGGAATCCTGTTTTATCCCATCGGCTCCTACGAGGCGGACTGCCACCCTTTTTTATCAGCCCCGGGACCTCAGAGGCTGATTTCCAGGAATGGCTCGATTCATTTTGGGCGAAGGACATCCAGGAGTTGTTTAGGTTGGAACGCCGTCACTCTTTTCAAAGGTTTATGGAATTGCTCTTCATGCAGAGCGGGGGTGTTTTTGAGGCCACCCGGTTCGCAGCTCCCTGTGAGGTAAGTAGGTCCACAATCAGCAACTATCTCTCCGCATTGGAAGCAATGTTGGTGATCCAGGTAATCCGGCCCTTCTCGACCCGCCGTTCAACGGAAATCATATCCGCACCCAAAACATATGCCTTCGATACGGGGTTTGTTTGTTATTTTCGGGGGTGGCATCAGCTGAGAGAAGAAGATCTCGGCCCCCTCTGGGAACATTGGGTTCTGAATGAAATAAATAGCCGCCGCCAGGCCCTGACTGTTCGATATTGGCGCGATAAGAGAGGGCATGAAGTGGATTTGGTTTTAACCCAGCGGGGGAAGGGCCCCATGGCCATTGAATGCAAGTGGAAAGCAGAGAATTTTGAACCCAGAAATCTGGGAGCTTTTCGAAAACAATACCCCGAAGGACAAAACTGGATCGTGTGTCAGAATGTAGATCGCCCATATGGCCGGTCTGTTGACAGACTGAGCGTTGAATTCATGAGCCTGGAGGAAATGAGCAGGCGTCTCGATCATCTCAGCTAATACTCCCAACCGATCTCAGGAAATCGTTCTTCCCTCCGATCATGCTCCGAGACTCCTCTCGGCAGGGGAGCAGGTTGTTCTATATCTCCGGCCCGAGTGGGGGATGGGACATAGTTTAAAATTATCACTTTGCGGAAGGACGCGGTTTGTGGGGAAGAGATCGTGTGGCAGTCAGGGTATGTATATCAGCGATGGATAAGGCCATTCAAAGTATGGAGGCGGGGACCGTCAACGCGTCTCCCCGTCAAGAGAAGTGAATTGGAGATAGCCGGGGCTACTGGTTGGCTTGAAGCAGCTTTACCGATTTGCGAATCGCTTCTTCATCCACGAGTCGATCGTTTAGGTACTTGTGCAAGACGCTGGCGATAAGCGTCTGATAGGGAAGTCCTTCCGCTTGCGACCGACGCTTAAGGCGGACGGGATCGCTTTCCGCG
>CAYQWO010000532.1:0-1742 GCA_964421095.1 uncultured Syntrophaceae bacterium | reverse complement strand
GTTGACGTTCCTTGACTTCTTGGTACGCTGAAGGATCCCTTCGATGCGCCGAGCCTTCTTTTTTGACACTGGCCGGAATTGCTCGGCGGATCGCTCGATCTGGCGTTCGTAGGCATCAAGCTTCGCTTTCATCTTTGCCCTTTCCATAAATTTTGTGGAACTTACGACTGGGGAAGGCAGTCCTCAAAATAATATTGTCTGCTATGGTCTTCTATGAAGGATCAAGGATTTTTAGATCTTTGAAATATCTGCGGTAAAATCCTCGATCTCGCGTAATCAACCGATCCGCAAATATTTTGGCATGTGCCCCAATCAGAAAATCACTAAGGATGTGCCGTCTGGGTTGGATGGGCGTTCGACAATGTATACAAACGGCAGGAATCGCCTTCCCGCAAGCGGGGCATACCATACCCTTGATTTTGCCTCGCGTATATTCCTTCCAAGCCCAACCCGCATCCCATAAAACCTTCTCATTGGAAAAGGTAATTTGGATCATGGTTTCAGATAAGAATTGGTTCAGGTCTTCCTGGCTTAAAAATTGAGAGCTAAGCTCCGCCAAAACGATTTCATTAATAATAATTGAGCCTTCTTCCGCCGCCTGGGATAGGCATGAGAGCGAGTGGTCAACGTATTTATTATTCGGAATTAAGATATCGAGCAAGATATTGGTATCAACGGCTGAAATCATCGCTCTTGCCCCTTAGCTCTTCTACAATCCTATCGGGCTCTTTTCCCTTCAGATGGCCAAGGAAACCCACGAATTTCTGAAAAGCATCCCTTCCAGGAGCCCTTTTCTTGAGCACAATATCCCCTTTTTTGATCACGAATTGAACGTCATCACCCGTCTTGAGATTAAGCCTTTTCCTTATAGGAAGGGGGATGGTCACTTGCCCTTTTTGCGTCAGATGCGGCACGGTGAACCTCCTATCAAAGTATTACTAATAGTATTACAATTGGCTCCGCATTTGTCAAGCAAGAAAGAAAAGATTTCTGCAAAACCCACAGCAGCGAAGGGGACATTCATGCTGAAATCGCCTGATCAATCGTGAGAGGATGTAAATGCCAGAGGCTGGAAAAGAGGGGAAGGCTCATTTTGGCGTTGTTTTCTGGCTGATGGCCTTATTTAATATCTCAATCCCTTTTTGCGAAGCATTGATGGATTCTGCCAATGACTGCCGGGCCATCTCGGGGTTGTGGAACCCGTCGCTATTTTCGGCCGTCCACCACTCCCAGAGGATGTGGGCGCGGTCGTGTTCTTTGCGGACTTCGGCAAGAACCTCTTCGCTCACTCCAAAGTCCTTGGCCCGGATAAAAGCATTAATCAGCTCACCCAGCCAGAACTCCGCTTTGCGCATCTTGCCGCGAACGTAGTTCTGAACCGCATCCACCTGATACTCGGCCTGTTCAGCTGTCCAGGGGTGGCAGCGGAGGCATGTATCCTTCAGCATATACCGGGCGCTGCGCTGCCCATGGAAGGTAAATTCTTTCCCTTTTCTCTTCACTTTCGGCATATGGCAATCTTTACATTCCACCCCGGCTCTTTCATGTTTACTCCCCCATAAAGTTTCCACCTCCGGGTGCTGAATCTTGGTCAGGGCCGCACCGGTAATGGCATGTTTGAAATCCTTGAAGTTTATACTCTCGTATCTTTTCTGCAGGTCGAGGACGTTTACCCAGGAATAATAATTGGCCCGGCGATCGTCCATGCCCATAGACCCCCCGGTCTTGGTGTCGATGCCCGG
>CAYQWO010000531.1:0-3013 GCA_964421095.1 uncultured Syntrophaceae bacterium | reverse complement strand
CGTGCTCGTGGAGGAGGCCGTGAGAATTCGAACGGGCGAAAAAGGAGAAGGAGCGCTCTAAAGACGGTGAAAAGTGAGGAGTGAAAAGTGAAAAGGAAAAAGAGTGAGGAAAAGTGAAGGTCGAGAATCCAAAACAAATCTTTACACCTCCCACCTCGCCCAGCACTCCTAACGGGGGTGAGAGCCTTGAGGACATTGAGCGGTTTTTTCGCAAAGGCCAAGAGTGGCTGCAAAAGAGCCATGCCGCAGGCCTTTCAGGCGAGGAGTTTGGCCAGAGCCATTCAGCTTTAATGGACAGCGTCATCCGGCGGCTTTTTAAACGGGCCATGGATGCCAAAGGTGGACGCGCCTCGGATTCGGGATTTGCCCTGCTGGCCATGGGAGGATATGGACGAGAAGAGCTCAGCCCCTTCTCGGACATCGATCTTCTTCTTCTGTACCTTCCGGGTAAGGGAAGGGCCTTGGAAGAATGGTTGTGCGCGGTTCTCCATCCTCTTTGGGATTGGGGCCTGACCGTGGGTCATACCGTTCAGACTCCTAAGGATAGCTGCCGGGCTGCGCAAAAAGATTTAGACCTTCTCCTATCGTTTTTAGACGGGCGCTGGGTGGCCGGGGACAAAGCAACTTTTCTCCGCTGGGAAGAAGAATTTTCCCGCTCCCTCTTGGCCGGAAAAGAACCCGAGGTGATTCTGCACATCCGCCAGAAGGCTGAGGCCAGGCATGCCCACTATGGGGACTCCATCTTTGTTCTCGAACCGGAGATTAAAGAAGGAAAGGGGGGACTGAGGGATTATCACACCGCGTTCTGGGCTGCCAGAATAAGGTATAACATTCGATCGGCGGGGGAGCTCACTGAACGGGGCTTGCTATCAGAAAAAGAATGGAAAATTTACTCCCAAGCGCTGGGATTTCTCTGGCGAGTGCGCCACCAGCTTCATTATCTCCATGGCCGAAGAGAGGACCGTCTTTCCTTTGAGGACCAGGAAAGCATGGCCGAAGTTCTGGGTTACCGGGGAGAAAATTCTCTTGTAGCGACCGAAGCCTTTTTAAAAGAATACTTTACCCACGCCCTCCATGTATATCGCTTCTCCTGGAACTTGTTAGAGAAATTTTTGAACGAACGTGCGACTTTCCAAAGGGGTTGGAGCCTTGGGGCTCCGGTGGAGATTGTTCCCGGCTACTTCTTATTTCATGGCAAGCTGGCCCCGACTGATCCCTATCAGATCGAACGGAATCCCCTTAATATGTGGAAAGCTTTTGAGGTCGTCCATGCGCACGGGATCGAGATGGACACCCGGCTCAAGGAAAAAATCGCCGAGAATCTAGATGCAGTGGGTGAACGCTTTCGCTTGGCGGAAGATTCTATAAGGTCTTTTCTATCCTTCTTTGAGAAACCCGGCTACCTCTACCAGGTTCTGGAAGCCATGCATGAAACGGGATTTCTGAGAAGATTCCTTCCCGAGTTTGACCGGGTTCATTGTCATATCCAGTATGACCGTTACCATATTTATCCGGTTGATATTCACTGCCTCTATGCCGTGCGGGAATTGGAGCTTTTGGAGAGAAAGGACGAGGAATCCTGGCCTTTGCTGAACCAATTGATGGAAGAGGTAAAAGACCCCGGCCTCTTGAAACTGGCCGCACTGGTGCATGATTTAGGGAAAGCGGAAGGTTCACCCCATACTCTGCGGGGGGAAGGGATAGCTTTCGCGATTGCCGAAAGATTACGGGTTGCCCCTGCAAAGAGCGAGACCCTCTGCTTCCTGGTGAGAGAACACCTGACCTTTGCGGAGACCGCCCAGCGAAGGGACCTCGGCGACGAGAACCTCATTTTCCGGTTTGCCCAAAGGGTTAAAGACAGCGAGCGATTGAAAATGCTCTACTTGCTGTGTTTTGCCGACCTCCGGGCCGTCGGCCCCTCATCATGGACAGCCTGGAAAGATACTTTGATGAGGGAGCTGTTTATCAAGACCCTCCATCTTTTGGAAAGAGATGAAACCCTGGGGAAGGAGGCTCAGGATCTCGTCATTACCATCCAAAGTGAGGTGATGAACCTACTTGCCGGGCAGGTTGTAGGCCCGAAAATGTCGGAATATTTGGTCAGCATTCCTTCCCGCCATTACGTTGCCCATAACGGCCGAGCCATCGGCCAGCAGATTCTCATGGCGGAGAAACTGCGGGATCAGACTGTTGTTCTGGAGGGGGAGGAGAAGCCGGACGAAGGTTGTGATGAGATCACCGTAGTGGCCTGGGATAAGCCCGGCCTTTTCGCCGAGATCTCCGGGGTCATGGCAGCCAATTTCTTAAACATCCTTTCTGCCCAGATCAGCACCTGGGAGAATGGTATTGCCGTTGACCTTTTTAGAGTTCAAAACCGCATCGACGAACCACTCCTCCAGCCTCGCCGGTGGACGAAACTCCAGGAGGATTTAAAAGGGGTTCTTGAAGGAAAGGTCGCGGTGAATTCCCTGGTGGAGGGGATGGTTCTTCCACTTTTCCACCGGTATCTACCCTCCCGCGTGGGCACGAAAGTCCAGGTGGACAACTCGGCCTCCGATTTTTACACAGTTATTGAAATTTACACTCACGACCGTCCGGGACTTCTCTACCACGTCACCAAGAAAATCTTCGAAATGGGCCTTTCTATCTGGATGGCCAGGATTTCCACCAAGGTGGATCAAGTCGTGGATGTTTTTTACATCCAGGACCTCAGCGGGGCAAAATTACAGGATGAGGGGGTGATCTCCAGATTAAAGGATGACCTCCTCGAAGAGCTGCAGAAAGCATGAAAGAGTTGATTTTTTCACCGACCTGACGGATTTTGAGCATCTTGCCCATTTCTTGTCTATCTTCTTAAGTGAATGAATATGTTTGCCTTTATAAGAAGCGCGGATTAAATCATTTCATGATTGCCCAATAAATTAGCAGAAAGCCCAAAAAGGAATTCCTTTTCCAACGGAGTTAAGTTTTCCCTACTTTCGTAAATCCATAACATTACAATATAATTTAAGGC
>CAYQWO010000530.1:0-3025 GCA_964421095.1 uncultured Syntrophaceae bacterium | reverse complement strand
ACCCCAGTGTCAAGGCCCTGGCCCCCTTCCCCCAGGTCCTGGCCATGATGAGCGAGAAACTGGAGTGGATGCAGAAGCTGGGCGACGTCTTCCTTGCTCAGGAAGAGGATGTGATGGATGCGGTTCAGAAACTTCGTGCCAAGGCAGAGGCAGCGGGTAATCTGAAGACAACAGACGAGCAGAAAGTGGTTGTGGAGGAGAAGGTCATCCGGATCGAGCCTGTGAGCCCTGAAGTGCTCTATGTCCCTGTCTATAATCCTACTGTGGTCTACGGGCCCTGGTGGTGGCCTGCCTTCCCCCCTTTCGCTTACTATCCTCCCGGCGTGGTCCTTGCTCCCGGGGTCGTCTGGTGGTTCGGCCCACGCATCTATCTCGGTCCGGCCTGGCTTGCCTGGGGGCGTTGGGATTGGCACCGTCGTACCATTCATGTGAACATCAATCGGAATGTGATCATCAGCCGTACGGACATCCGGCATACCGACATCCAGACGAGAAGGTGGCAGCATGATGCAGCCCATCGAAAAGGGGTCGCCTACCGGGATGAGGGGGTCCGACAGCGTTTTGGCCAGGCTCCAAGGGGATCCGTAGAGGCCAGGAGAGAGTTTCGAGGGTTTGAGTCAAGAGGCCGGCAGGCCCCAGAAACGGTCAGGCAAGGGCTCGAACAGAGAAAAGAAGCCAGCACGCCTGGCCGGCGTGGCCTTGAGCCACGCAAAGAAGCTGGTGGATTTAGCCGACCGGCCGCTGAGCCGATCAGGGACAGAAACGCTTTTGGGGGATTGGGACAGGGCAGCGACGTGAGAAGACAGAGCGACCGAGGCCGCCAGAGCCACGAAAGCTTTTCTCCGAGAGGAAGAAGCGGCGGCGGACCCCGTCGGCCGTAATGATTCAAGAAGGCACTTGAAGATCATCTCTTGATGGAGGAAGAAAACGATGACTTTCGGGACAAGGAATCCAATAAAAGATTCGATTTGTCGTTTCGGTTTCGCAATTATCATGTCTTTGCTGATCATTCCTGCTTTGTGTCAGGATGCCTATGCGGCGAAAGCAAAGCAGGCCAAGCAGAAAATGTTCAGATCCCCTGAAGAGGCAGCGAAGGCTTTTGCCGATGCGATTAAGGCTGATGATCTGAGAGAATTGCTGACGATCTTTGGCCGAGGAGCGAGGGAGCTTATCTTTTCTGGAGATGAGGTCGCCGACAAGACAGGGAGGGACCGTTTTGCGAAATCCTATGAGGAAATGAATAAACTTGTTCGTGAGGGTGATAAGAAAGCGATCCTCCACGTAGGAGACGACGACTGGCCCTTTCCCATTCCCATCGTTAAGAAGGGGGAGAACTGGTTCTTCGATACGGGGGCGGGCAAACACGAGATCCTTCACCGCCGAATCGGCCGAAACGAGCTGAACACCATCCGGGTCTGCCTGGCCTACGTGGATGCGCAGCGTGAATATGCGAGCACCGACTGGGACGGAAACGGGCTATTGGAATATGCCAGGACTTTTGCGAGCAGAAAGGGAACTAAGGACGGCCTCTACTGGGAGACAAAAGGGGGCGAGCAACAGAGCCCCGTGGGCCCCCTTGTTGCCAGAGCCGTCGAGGAGGGTGTTAGCAGGGGGCAGGCCGGTGGCAAGCCGATCCCTTATCACGGATACTATTTTAAGATCTTAGAAGCCCAAGGCAAGCACGCACCAGGAGGGGCTTACGACTATGTGGTTAAAGGCAAGATGATTGGCGGATTTGGACTGGTTGCCTATCCCGCCGAATATGGCGTTTCCGGGGTAATGACCTTTGTTGTAAACCATGACGGCGTGGTCTATCAGAAGGATCTGGGCAAGAAGACAGGGAGGATCGTTAAGAGCATGAAGCAATACGATCCCGACAAGACCTGGCAGAAGGTGGAGTGAATCCTCAGAAGGCTTACATGAGTTTGAGCTCAGAAAATATGAATGAATTTCAAACGGATATAGGGTCAAATCTTTAAGGATTTGACCCCATTCCGCAACCTGGATGAAATGCTCAACTAGCAGAATTCCTGGAAGCAATGAGGGGCTTGTCTTTCGGCTAAAGTAATTTAGGCGACTTTTCCTTTTCGATGTTAGCCTGTCTTAAGACTCTGATGAGGAGGGATCGGCAATCGTTTTTTCAACCTGACGATGATCCAGCCTTCGACAACCTCGGATAACCTTTTGCGGCAGTCCTCAAGCGTGTTTCCGGTTGCCGGTTGCCCAGATTCCCTTCAACTCAGGTATTTCACCATAATAAGGCTCTTCCTCGTCAATAATTTCATATCTGGCTCTGGCCAGTGCGGCTTCTATATATTCAATAAGCATAAGAAACCTCTCAAGGTCCCAATTCTAGTAATAATCTTAAGCTTTCTTCTTCTGTTTGTAAAGATGCAACTTTATCAGGTCAAACTGCCTCAAGATCGCCTAACCTGCATGAAATACCAGGGGCTCCGCGAAATTTATTCATACGATGAAGACTTTGAGACGATTGAAGATATTGAGAGGAGGAAGCCCTAACCCTTATCCCCACGTCTTATGCCTTATGGTTGGTTGCCCTTTACAGTAGGTTAGTGTGGTTAGATCGAATAAAATGAGTTTAGCGTGTTTTTATATTCCGCGTTCCCTGGCCCGTGCAGTGCGGAGTAAACTTCACCGGGCCCAAATTCGCATTTGTTGTACGCAATGCCCTATACAAATATCCTCTTGGTTCGGATCGGGAATGTTTTTTTGTTTTTCCGGTATGGCCTAAGTGTTTGTTTTTACACTCCCCATTCCGCAATCCGAAATCCGCATTTGAACCATCCCCCATTTGCCGATTCTTTAAAAATCAGCAACCAATGTCAATAGTTAAGTTCTACCCCACGACTTTTACATACGGCTTCTTGGTCACGCCCAGAGAGTCAAACAGAAAAGGGTTTGACAATGACGTCAATAACCCAGAAAAAGACATGGGTTATGAAAATCTGTGTCAAAGCTATTCGAAATATACTTGACAATAAATGACAAAACCCATATATTAATT
>CAYQWO010000529.1:2681-3025 GCA_964421095.1 uncultured Syntrophaceae bacterium | reverse complement strand
GGGGGAGGAAATGGCGGAGCGATGGAGTATGGCATCCTCTGTGAGGAAATCGCCAAGTCCAGCGCCGCTTACATCCACAATGGCCATTACCAGACTGAAAAGATGCTCCTCCATCATGGAACTGAGGAACAGCGGCAAGAATTTTTGCCCAGCTTGGCCAGCGGGGAATACCTCGCCGCCACGGCCATCTCCGAAGTTGGGGTGGGCTCCTCCTTCAGCGGCATGGCTTCCACCGCCAGAAAGGAAAAAGAGTACTACATTTTGAACGGCGAAAAGGTTCATATTAACGATGCGGCGGAAGCACGGGTTATTAATTTTTTTGCGATTACTCCACAGGGGTTGAC
>CAYQWO010000529.1:0-2671 GCA_964421095.1 uncultured Syntrophaceae bacterium | reverse complement strand
GGTAGACCCGGCTATGCCCGGCTTTACCATCCTGGAAAAGATGGATCCCATAGGCCTGCGGGCATCCCCGATTTATTCTTTTCGCCTTAATGATTACCGCGTTCCAGAAAGCCGCCGGATCGGCCAGGAAGGCCAGGGCATACAGGTATTCTTCTCAGCCTTCAATCACAGCCGTATCGGCAATGCCAGTTGTCTTTTAGGGATGGCCGCAGGAGCCTTGGAGAAAGCCATCGCCTTTGTAAAGACCCGGAGAGTTGGCAATAAAGTGGTGACTGATTTTCAGGGAATCCGCTGGGCGGTGGCAGAGATGTCCACGAGGCTGGAAGCTGGAATGCTTCTCCGGGATAAGGCCGCCTGGATGGAAGATCGAGGACTTGACCCGGTTCGAGAAACTTCTATGGCCAAGTTGCTGGCCGGGGAAATATCCATGGAGGTCGTCTCTCAGGCCATTCAACTGACGGGAAGCTATGGCTGTTATCGCGATACGCCCTTCGAGCGTTATCTGCGAGACGCCAAATCCCTCTGCATAGCAGGAGGAACCCTGGAGGTGATGAAGAACAATATTGCCCGGCAAATTCTGGGATAGGGACGGGGAAAATGGAGAGCCTGAAAACTCTGCTGGCTGAAAAAGCTCGGCGGGTTGGCGATAAGACCTACCTCTATTTCCGCGGGAGAACCTTCACCTATGGGGAAATAAACGTTCTCAGTAATAAGTTCGCCAACGCTTTCCATGAGCTGGGAGTGCGCAAAGGCGACCATGTGGCCGTGATGCTTCCCAACTGCCCGGAATGGATTGCCTGCTGGTTTGGATTGGCCAAGCTGGGGGCGGTTTTGGTAGCCTTTAATACCCAGTGGAGGGCAGACGGGCTGGCATATGCCCTGAAGCAAGCCGATATCAAATGTTGCCTGGTGGCGGCAGAATTCCAGGGTGAATTAAAGAATTCAGGAAAACGTCCGGAGCTTACCCGGGTGATCTTGGATCTGGGGGGAGGGCCCGGGGAAATCGAAAGTGCCCAAGCCCTATCCCCTAGGTTATCTGAGGCTTCTGCAGATGAACCAGAATGGGAACCCCCCCAAGGGTCGGACCCCCTGATCATTACCTACACCTCGGGTACCACCGGCTGGCCGAAAGCCGTGGTCAATCCCCACTGGGCTTATATCGCTGCGGCTGAGGACCTGCGAGATTATGTGCAGCTCGACTCCGATGATATTATTTATACTTGCCTTCCCCTTTATCACGCCAACCCTCAAGTCTATTGCGTGCTGACCGCCCTGGTCAGCGGGGGTTCCATTGCCCTGGCTGAGAGGTTCAGTGCTTCCCGTTTCTGGCAGGATATCCGTACCTATGGAGCCACCGCTTTCAGTTACGTAGGCGCTGTTTTGCCCATTCTGCTGAAGCAACCGGAAAGAGAGGAAGAGAAAGGAACTCCGGCCAGAAAATGTTTTGGTGGCGGTGCTCCTAAAGACGTCCACGAAGCTGCGACCCGACGTTTCGGACTCCAGGTCTGTGAATTATACGGCATGTCGGAAACTGGTACCTGGAATACCATCAACCGCCCCGGTAAGGTCAAAATAGGATCGGTGGGAAAAATCCGGGAGAACTTTGAAGTAAAGATCTTTGACGATCAGGATAATGAATTACCCGTTGGCCAGATCGGGGAGATCGTCATTCGGCCGCGGAAGCCCTTCATCATGTTTGCAGGGTACTATAAGATGCCAGAAGAGACCCTGAAGGATTTTCGTAACTTGTGGTTTCATACCGGCGACTTAGGGAAAGTGGATTCCGAAGGTTATTTCTATTTTTGCGGGCGGAAGAAAGAAAGCATCCGCCGGGGCGGGGAGAACATTACCCCGTACGAAATTGAAAAAGCCCTAACCGATCATCCCGCTGTGGCCGAGGCAGCGGCAGTGGGGGTTCCCGATCCGATCCTGGGAGAAGAGATTAAAGTGTACATTGTTCTGCGGGAAGGACATGCGGTGCCACCGCAAACTCTGATTGCCCAATGTCAAGAAAAGGTACCGAAATTCATGATCCCCCGTTATATTGAGTTTGTTTCCCATCTTCCTAAAACCGCTTCTGAGAAGGTACAAAAGATGGTCCTGAAATCGAGGGGCGTCGGGTCAGCCTGGGACCGCCTGGCCCAAGAAAGAAAGAAGCCGACCCAATGAAAAAAACAGTGCCTCCCATCCTCCATAAGTCTTTTTTTGTAAGATCCATGATAAAAGGTAGTGGGCCAGAGCCATGCGCACCACCCTCACTTCCAATCGATCTCCCTTTTCCCCTATCTCCTGTAGCGATATCGTCTGGTTTCCACAATAAAGCGTCTGGGGGTTGGACATACCCAGACGAAAGGCAAAGGATTTCATCCTGCGGTTGACTGAGTAATACCCCTGCCCGTCTTCAAACCCATAATAGTGAGCCACTGCCGGGCTCTTCGTGCTCACCCCCTTGAGGATGATTTCTTCTCCCTCTTCCACCTCGAACTCTTCGCTTGCCGGTTCAAGATAGATGGAATGGACGTAAGACAGAGTGAACTGGGAATGAGGGGTTACCAAAATATAGATTTTCTGGGTGCGGTCGGTATTGACGATCTGCAAGACCAGCACCTTTTTAATCAAAAAAGCTCCTCCCGCACCCATCAAAGCCAAGGCAGAAAGCAGGAGAATCCAT
>CAYQWO010000528.1:0-3031 GCA_964421095.1 uncultured Syntrophaceae bacterium | reverse complement strand
GAGTTGTCTGCAAAATCAAATCACCACAAGGTGGAAAAAATTCAGGAGAAAGGGAAAAATTTTTTCCATTTTTTCACGGAAAATCAAGAAGCAATTTTTATAAAAGCCTATGAAATTCATGTGTTATATAAAAGTAAGAAATTGGCTCATTTCTTGCCTCAAAAATCATTGTCATGTTAACCAGGCGGGAAGTATTGATACAATTGAAAAGAATGGGGACCAAAAAACAATCCTACCTGAAAACTTATCTCCGAGATTTTGAAAAATATATGTTCCAGAACTACGGGTTGAGAGTTGATCGGACCAAAAAAAGAAAAATTGCTTGACCTGCCAAATCCCGACTCCCACGCTTTGGACGAAACGATCTGCTCTCCCACGATTCAACTGATAGCCTCCAGCCCAGAGTCCAATTTCAGATACAAAAAAGCCCTGGTCCAGATTTGCGCCAGGGCTAAAAGTGATTTACAGGTATGGTGGAGGCGGGGGGAATTGAACCCCCGTCCGGAAACCTTCGGCCAGGAGCATCTACGTGCGTAGCCGGTGAATTGAATCTCGTCCCCTCGGACTCCCAACGGCAGGATTACCGAGAGAACCAGCTTAGGTAAATTCGCCCTCCGCCTATAAGCTTCAGCGGTCAGCTATCCTGTTGGGTCGACGCCCCTGCCGGCCTTACAGGAAAAAGCCGGAGGAACGGCCACTGGCAATTAAGCAGTGGCGTAAGCGTAATTGGAGTTTCCGCTTATCTTAACCCGACTTTTTTTACGAGCCCAGTCGGAACCTCGGCACGCAGCCCTCACTTCAACGATCCCCGTCGAAACCGTGGCGCCCCCAAAGCCAGCATCTTACGGTAAACGTATGAGTTAGAGCCACCATGATGTCAAAGAACTCTTCGGCTTGTTGCCCTTCAGCCTTTAGCGGCCTTCAGGGCCTTTTCAATTTCCCTGTCGGCCGAGCGCTTTCTCAGGACTTCCCGCTTATCGTAAAGGGTCTTCCCCTTGCCCAAGCCAATTTCAATTTTTATTCTACCATCTTTCAAGTAAATTCTCAAGGGAACCAGGGTGTAGCCCCGTTCCTGGGTCTTGCCCATGAGGCGGCGGATCTCACGTTTGTGCAGAAGAAGCTTGCGTACCCTTTCCGGATCATGGTTGAATTGGTGACCGTAGGGGTACGGACTGATGTGCGTATTGTGCAGAAAGGCCTCTTGCTCTTCGATTTGCACGTAGCTGTCTTTCAGATTGGCTTTGCCCAGGCGCAGGGATTTGACTTCCGTTCCCTGGAGGGCGACGCCCGCCTCGTAGGTTTCCTCGATAAAATAATCATGACGGGCTTTCTTATTTTCACAGAGAACCTTCTCGGGCATGATTTCTTATACCATTTTCTGTTGGGTTAGGCAACCAGGTCATTATCTTTTCCGTATTCATGGAAAAGGGTATATGAGGTTAGTTACTAAAACCTATCGTGAACTTTGCCATGGCCCTGGATCAGTGGGGAAAAAACTTGACAAAGGATGGCCTTAAAAGTAAACTAAACGCAAAGTAACCCCTTAGGGTTCAAGGGTTTGGCTGGGGAGCGGGGGGACGACCCGCTCAAATCATTTCAACCCGGGAAAGCCTTGATATCCAAAATTTTCACGATCAAAAATAAATTTGGCCTCCACGCCCGGCCTTCCGCCTCTTTTGTCCAGACTGCCAGCCGGTTCCGCTCTGAGATCAAAGTGGAAAAAGATGGGCAAGTAGCCGATGGCAAAAGTATTATGGACTTGATGATGTTGGCTGCGGCTCAGGGAACTTATATTACGGTCAAGGCCAACGGAGAGGATGCTCTGGAAGCCCTGGAAGCTCTGGAGAATCTGATCGAAGGGCAGTTCGGGGAAGAATAGTTTGCAGCGAGGGATGATGAAGACCCAGTTCATCAAAGGGATCGGGGTTACCCCGGGAATCGTGATCGGCAAAGCGTATTTGCTGGACCGGAGAAAAATCGAAGCCCCGGCGAGAGTGCTTCCGGAATTCCAGGTCCCGCAGGAGGTTTCTCGCTTCCTGGATGCGGTGGAAGAGTCCAAGAAACAACTGCGTGCGGCCAAGGAGAGGCTTCTGCGTGAGGATGCCGCCGGCCCTTCTTACATCCTGGATACCCACCTTTTGCTCTTAGAGGACAAAAAGCTCATCGAGAACACGGTGCAGACCATCAAGCAGAGCTGGATTAACTCGGAGTGGGCGCTCAAAATCAACCTTGACCGGGTGCGCAAAGTTTTTGACAGCATCGACGACGAGTACCTGAAGAGCCGCAAAACGGATGTGGACTATGTGGGGGAAAGGATTCTGCGCAACCTGATGGGCAAAGAAACAGAAATCATTGCGCAGATCAAAGAAGAGGTCATCATCGTGGCCCATGATCTTTCCCCGGCCGACACCGCGCAGATGGCCAAAGATAAGGTGACTGCTTTCGTCACGGATATGGGAGGGAAGACATCGCACACGGCCATTATGGCCCGTTCCCTGGAGATCCCGGCCGTGGTTGGGTCGGAGACGGCCACTCACTCCATCAACACGGGCGACACTTTAATCATCGACGGGATCACCGGGGTCGTGGTGGTGAACCCCAGCCCGGAAATCATGCAGGAGTACCAGGATCGTCAGCGCGTTCGCCAGAAAATGGAGCGGGAGCTTTTTCAATATCGTGACCTTCCGGCAGAGACCCTGGATGGCTATCGGGTGAAAGTGCTGGCCAATATCGAACTCGTGGATGAGATCCCTGCGGTCCTCCAGCATGGCGCCGAAGGAATCGGCCTCTACCGCACAGAATATTTATACTTGAACCGCAAAGACCTACCTTCGGAGGAAGAACACTTCCAGGCCTACAAAAAAGTCGTGGAAGGAATCTACCCCCACCCGGCGGTCATCCGGACCTTGGACATCGGAGGGGACAAGTTCATGTCCCACATGGATCTGGCCGAGGAGATGAACCCGGCGATGGGCTTGCGAGCCATTCGCTTCAGCCTGAGAGAAGTGGACATCTTCAAAGTTCAACTCCG
>CAYQWO010000527.1:0-3035 GCA_964421095.1 uncultured Syntrophaceae bacterium | reverse complement strand
GTTCCTTCGGCAATGCTCAACCCAATGCTGGGCATCTGGACTTCCACAGACATCGTATTCTCCTCATTTCTATCGGACACAGATGAACGCAGATTTCCAAGATTTCTTACTTAAAACCCTTTTTTGCGTGTATCTGCGAAAATCTGTGCCCCAATAAATTAATCCCAGCATTTCCTCTTTTTGGATCTGGAAGCTAACATCCTTTCTTTCTGTTTTGAAAATCTTTCCGAGCTTGGCGGAGGAATTCTTCTTCCCAGTTTCGCTTTTTCCGGTTATCTGCTGGTGGAAGATTTCATTCGGCATGAAACGTCAATTGGTTCCCAGGGCTAATGGGAGAGAAAAAATCCAGAGTTTTTTGCCGATGCATCAGGCTGGAGAAAATATTCCATTAAATATAATCAACAAAACGTTTACTCCAATAGAGGGGAGGTTGTCAAGAAAAAAGTCGGGAAATGAAGGGGAGACTTCTATGTATAGAAATTCTTCTGGTAGATGATCCTCGGCTCTTGGAGGGTAGAGGCAGAGAGTTTTAAAATAGGAATATTCCCCCTGCCCGGGCATCTCCGAGAGCTCAAGAAGAAATCCCTCCTGGAAAAATCCTTATCAAAAATTGAGGCCGATTTTGAAGATGCAGAAATCCCTTTGGCCCAGTTTCTCGGCTTTGGTTAATTTCCCGGAGGCCACCGCGATCACCTCTTCGAAAATCCGCTTCCCCGCCTCTTTTACCGTCTCTTTCCCCTTGATGATCTGGCTGACATCAAGATCCATATTATCCTTCATCTTTCGGTAGGTCTCGGCATTGCCGGTGATTTTGATCACGGGGGCGATGGGCGATCCCGTGGGCGTTCCCCGACCTGTGGTGAAGACGGCCAGTTGAGCTCCCCCGGCCATCATCCCGGTGAGTTGATCGATATCATGGCCGGGGGTATCCATCAGGATTAGGCCTTTCCTTGTTGGCGGGAAAGCATATTTGACCACTTCCTCTAAGGTGGTCGTCCCACCTTTGTAGATGCAGCCCAGGGACTTCTCCTCGATAGTGGTAATCCCCCCGGCAATATTTCCAGGAGCCGGGTTGGCCCCCCGGATATCCTGGCCCGTGGCGATGGCTTCTTTTTCCCACCAGGCAATCAGATCCAGGACTTGCTTTCCGATTTGCGGAGTCTTTGCCCGTTTAGCCAGCAGATGCTCGGCCCCGATCAATTCCGTAGTTTCCGAAAGGATCACGGTCCCGCCCCCCTCCACCACAAGGTCGCTGGCTGCTCCCAGCGCCGGGTTGGAGGCCAACCCGGAGGTATAATCCGAACCGCCGCACTCCGTAGCCATAATCAGTTCACTCAAGGAAATGGGCTCCCGCTGAAGGGCCGCGGCACCTGCCAACATGTCCTTTACAATCTTTCTGCCCTTGGCGATCGTTTTCTTGGTTCCGCCGACCTCCTGGATCTCGATGAACTCCACCCGTTTGCCGCTGGGAACGATCGCCTCCGCGATCTCCTTGGCCGGGAGGTTCTCGCACCCGTTTCCCACCACCAGCACGGCAAAAACGTTGGGATTCGTGCCAAATCCCACCAGCGTCCGCTTGGTCTGTTCCCGATCCTCTCCCACCTGGGCACACCCGAAGACGTTCGCCAAATAAACCGCTCCTTTCAAATTCCGCGTGATGGCTTCGGCTGCTCCCTGGGAACAGACCACGCTGGGGATGACCAATACATGATTGCGCACCCCGGCTTTTCCAATGGCCCGGCGGTATCCCTGGAAGTTCATCAGGCACCTTCCTTTCTTCCCCGATGGCTGACCACGTTATGGACGTGTACATGTTCTCCACGGGCAATAGGCGCTGTCGTTTCCCCGACGGGTTCTCCATACTTGATCACGTCTTCTGCCTTGGCGATTTGCCGCAGGGCGAATTTATGCCCCATGGGGATGGACGATAAAAGTTTGATCCTTTCCTTACGCCCCTGAATTTCCAGCGACACCGTGCTCCCGGCCTTCAGGGGCACGATGGCCGTAGCCACATTGTCTTTTTCGTGGATCATGATTGCCTTCAATCTTTCGGCCATCTAAACCTCCCTTTTCCGCATGCTCTGCGACTTGCGCGGTTTGGCAACAGACATCTTGGCCATCAAAATTCCCCACTCTTCGTCCACGTTCGCCTGGATGGCCTGGATCGCTTTGGCGTCCAGGTGATTGAACCGTCCCTGCAATTTAAAGTATTCGCTCACCGGCAGGCCCTTTGGTTGAACGGTGAGAGTGTATTTCCTCCCCTTCTCAATTTCATAAAGCGGGAATATTTTGGTCTCCACGGCCAGGCGGGCGATCTTCACCGATAGCTCGGAGGGGAATTTCCACCCCGGAGGGCAGGAGGAAAGAATATGGATGAACCGCAGGCCCTTGATCTCTCGGGCTTTGCGCATCTTCGTCAAGAAATCTTCCGGAAAGGCTGGGGAAGCCGTGGCGGCATAGGGAATGCGGTGAGCGGCCATGATCTCCATGATGTCTTTTTTGGGGGTATCCTTGAAAGCCGGGTTGGGGGTGGTCGTCGTCCAACTCATGAAGGGCGTAGCCGAGCTTCTCTGGATGCCGGTGTTCATGTAGGCTTCATTGTCGTAGCAGGCATAAATGATGTCATCATTCCGCTCGGCACATCCCGAAAGGGCCTGAAGACCGATGTCGAAGGTTCCTCCGTCCCCGGCCCAGGCCATGACCTGAACATCCTCGATCCCCCGGGCCACCAGCCCTTTTTTCACCCCCGAGGCGGTGATAGCTGCGGCCTCGAAAACTGTGTGCAGGAGGGGTACTTTGAGGCTGGAGGAAGGGAAAAAACCGGCTACGTTGGACCAGCAGCACGCGGGAATGACCACCATAGTCTTTTTCCCCAGAGCCTGGAGCACATAACGCATGGACAGGGACGCTCCGCAACCCGGGCACCCGATATGTCCGGAATAGAGCATTTCTTCCTTGGGCAGCTCGTACCTCATGGCTTCACTCCTGTCTCTTATACACATCTGACGCTGCCGACGAAGAGGATAGTGTAGATC
>CAYQWO010000526.1:2174-3035 GCA_964421095.1 uncultured Syntrophaceae bacterium | reverse complement strand
CATGATCTTGCAGAAGCTGAAAAAATCTGCGGAGGCCTACCTGGGGGAGAAAATTACGGATGCAGTGATCACCGTGCCGGCCTACTTTAATGACAGCCAGCGTCAGGCGACCAAGGATGCGGGGACCATCGCCGGATTCAACGTCCGAAGGATCATCAATGAGCCCACGGCAGCTGCGCTGGCTTACGGACTGGATAAGAAAAAAGATGAGACGATCGCGGTGTATGACTTCGGTGGTGGAACCTTCGACATTTCGGTCTTAGAAGTGGGCGATAACGTGGTGGAAGTAAAGTCCACGAATGGCGATACCCACCTGGGTGGAGATAACCTGGATCAGAGGATCATCGACTGGCTGATCGCCGAGTTCAAGAAGGATCAGGGGATCGACTTGAGCAAAGACCTCATGGCCCTGCAAAGGTTGAAGGAGGCGGCGGAGAAGGCCAAGATTGAGCTTTCCTCCACAATGGAGACGGAGATCAACCTTCCCTTTATCACCGCGGATGCTTCGGGTCCGAAACATATGAACATAAAGCTTACCCGGGCCAAATTCGAATCTTTGGTCATGGATCTCTTGGAAAAAACGATTCCTCCTTGCCGGCAGGCGTTGGAGGATGCCAGCCTGAAACCCAACCAGATTGACGAAGTGGTTCTGGTGGGCGGGTCAACCCGGATTCCCAAGGTCCAAGAGCTGGTTCGAGAATTCTTCGGAAGGGAGCCCCACAAGGGGGTAAACCCGGATGAGGTTGTGGCTCTGGGCGCAGCCGTTCAAGCCGGGGTCCTGGCCGGGGAAGTAAAAGACGTTCTCCTCCTGGATGTAACACCCCTTTCTCTGGGCATCGAAACCCTGGGTGGGGTCATGAC
>CAYQWO010000526.1:0-2164 GCA_964421095.1 uncultured Syntrophaceae bacterium | reverse complement strand
CATGTCCTCCAGGGTGAACGCGACATGGCCCGGGATAACCGGACGCTGGGCAAATTCCATCTGATGGGGATTCCTCCAGCACCCCGGGGCATTCCCCAGATCGAAGTTACTTTTGATATCGACGCTAACGGAATTTTAAATGTTTCCGCCAAGGACATGGCGACCGCAAAACAACAAGCCATCACCATTACAGCTTCCAGCGGTTTGTCCAAAGAAGACGTGCAAAATATGGTCAAGGAGGCAGAGGCCCACTCGGCGGAAGATAAACGCCGGCGTCAGGAAGTGGAGCTGCGCAATCAGGCCGATGCCTTGGTCTACAGCACGGAGAAAACTCTGAATGAGCACCGCGAAAAAATTCCGGTTAGCGAAGTCAATGCCATCGAAGGGGCGCTGAAGGAGGCGAAGGAGGCCATAGCCAGCGGGGATATGAGTCGCATCCGGGAGAAGATGGATCTTTTGACGAAGGCTTCCCATCGCCTTGCCGAGATTATGTACGAGCAGACCTCCGCCAGACAAAAAGCCGGGAGCGCTGCCGGAGGAGCTCGCGCCGGGCGGCCGGACGAGGATGTAGTAGACGCTGAATTCGAAGAGAAAAAATAATTTCATTTCCCCCGGGGGGTCGGGATGACCCCCCATTTCTTTCCAAATAACCTCTCGTATTTAATGAATTTGTGTATCCTGAAGGGGAGAGGAGCCTATCCGGAATCCCTATAAATTCCACAGCCTTTTTCCTTGAATCTTTTCGGTTGAAAAAAAAACTCTACTTATGGTATAAGGGAAAATATTCGACTTCTTCCTGACGAAAGTAAGCGACATTTCTTCGATGGCTTCGCGGAAAGATTATTACGACATATTAGGAGTTCGGAGAGGCGCTACCGAAGAGGAGATTGAAAGAGCATACCGCAGATTAACCCGTACATATCAGTTAGACCTCCATCCCGGAAATAAAACCGCTGAATTCAGGTTCAGGGAGATTTCTGAGGCCTACGAGATCCTCTCGAACAAGGAGAAAAGGGAAAGATACGATCGTTCGGGCAGTGAGCTTCCCTTTCCAGACCTGGCATGGGAATATGAACCCGAGGAGGAGGAAGAAGATTTCAACCTAGAAGGGTTTGAGGATGTCTTCGAGCGGGGCATTGGCAGGGGGGAACAAGCGGCCTTCCGGAAACCCCAAAAAGGGCAAGACCTATTCTGTACTTTGGAGATCAAATTCGAGGAAGCCCTCCAAGGAACGGTAAAGGAAGTTCAGGTCCAACGAGAAATTTCATGCCCCGACTGCTCGGGGAAAAGGGTTGACCCAGCAGGTCCCCAAAAGGTTTGCGATGAATGTGGTGGGGCTGGCCAGGTGCAGATCGGCCTTCCCCCATCAGCTTTTTCCCTTCTATGCCCCCGCTGCCAGGGAGGGGGGAGGGTACACATCCAGCTGTGCGGGTCTTGTTCCGGGAAAGGCAAGCTGACCCGAAAGGAACTCGTTTCCATAAAGATCCCGTCCGGGGTGGGCGACGGATGCCGCATCTACCTTACGAGATTGGGGCAGACCGGAAGGAGCGGCGGGCCAGTGGGGGATTTGGTGGTGCATGTAAAAGTGCAAAGCCATCCTTACTTTCAAAGAATAGGGGATGATCTGCACCTGAGAGTCCCTCTGGCTGTTTGGGAGGCGGCCTTGGGGGCTGAAGTTGGGGTTCCCACCATTGATGGGCCGGTAACTTTAACAATCCCTCAGGGAACGCAGAACGGGGATCGACTGCGCCTTCCGGGGAAAGGGTTGCCTGATTTCCTGGGAGGCGGGCGGGGCGATCAAGTGATTTCGCTGGAGATCGTTATGCCCCGAGGTTTAAACGAGAGGTCTAAGGAGATCCTGGGGGAGCTGAAGCGGCTGAACTCCGAAGACCCGCGCAAAAGATGCAGCTGGCGTCTCCACCCATAGGTGGGAGGAGGATCCCATCCTTTCCCGCGGTCCTCTGAAAAGCAGGGTATGATGATTGACCTGAGCAATTATAAAGATTATCTTTCGGACAAAGCGCATCAAGTCTTGGCGTCCGCCATCGAAGAGTCGCAAAAGCGCCAGCATTACTACCTGGGAGTGGAGCATATTTTTTGGGCCATTACGGAGGTGGAAAGCGCCCTTTTCGCGGACCTCGCCGACAAGCTAAACGTGAGCCCC
>CAYQWO010000525.1:0-3043 GCA_964421095.1 uncultured Syntrophaceae bacterium | reverse complement strand
GGGTCCTTATTGTTGGCCGACTTAGGGGCAGAGGTGATTAAAATCGAGGAGCCGGCTGGAGATTTTACCCGCATACCCGCCCAATACCACATGGGTGGAATCGGGGCTTACTTCTTGGCCATTAACCGCAATAAAAAATCTGTGGTAATCGACCTCACAAATCCTCGAGGCAAGGATATCCTCTACGACCTGGTGAGAGTTTCAGACGTAGTCTTCGACAACCTTCGTCCGACTGCCTTGAAGAAAATAGGTGCCGACTATGAAACGTTAAGAAGAGTTAATTCCAAGATCATCTGCTGCTCCCTTTCCGGCTTTGGACAGGACGGACCGGATAGGGACCTTCCAGCCTATGACCTGACCATTCAGGCCCGGGGGGGAGCGATGGGCATCACCGGCGAGAAAGACGGGGCCCCGGTGCGCATGGGCCTTCCCATGGGCGACCTGGCAGGGGGGATGTTCGCCGCCCTGGCCATTGCTGCCGCCCTCTTTGACCGGGAGAGAACCGGCCAGGGCCGCCAGCTGGATATCAGCCTCCTGGACTGTCAGGTTTCTCTTCTGACCTACATGGCTACTTATCATACCATCGGGGGACTTATCCCCAAGCCACAAGGGTCATCCCATGAAATTCTCACGCCCTACCAAGCCTTCAAGACCAAAGATTTATACTTGGTCGTGGCCTGTCCTACCGAAAAATTCTGGCAATCTTTATGCAGGGCAATCGGCAGAGAGGACCTTACCGGAAACCCCCACTTCCAAGACCCCCTGCAGCGGATTGTCCACCGGGAAGAACTTTATCACATCCTTCAGGAAATCTTCCTTACCCGGACGGTCGATGAGTGGATGGAGGCCTTAAGACGGGAAGATGTCCCCAGTTCTCCAGTCAACACCCTGGATCGGGTCATGGCCGACCCGCAGCTCCTCCATCGCCACATGGTCGTGGAGGTCGAGCACCCGGCCTCCGGAAAATTTAGGGCCGTGGGCAATCCGATCAAAGCCTCGGGGGCCGAGGAAATTTTCCATCATCCACCGGCTCTGGGAGAACATACGGAAGAGGTTCTCCGTAACTTTCTGGGTTACTCTTCTCAAAGGATCGAGCAACTGACGCAAGAAAAAGTCATCCTGCAGGCAGCAAAGCGGAACGCCTAGCCGCTCGCAAATAAAGTAGTAAGGAGGGAAGCATGAAAAGAGAAAGTATGCGAATGGTAGGGGTCTTTCTATTCCTCTTACTTCCAGCGATGGCTCTGGCGGCCTATCCCGAGAGGGAAATCACCGTCTACAACGGGTCCACCGCGGGAGGGGTCACGGATATGGCCGCGCGCATCCTGTCCGACATGGTCAGCAAGATGTTCGGCCAGCCGGTGGTGGTGGTGAATAAACCGGGGGCGGCTCACACGATCTGCGCCAACTTGGTCGCCAATGCTAAGCCGGACGGGTACACCCTGGGGACCCTGTCGGCCAGCGCCTTCACCCAGGTTCCGCATTACCGGAAGGTTCCCTTCGACTGGAAAAAAGACTTCACCTGGATCGGCGCGTACACCGAATATACCTCCGGGCTGGTGGTGAAGAATGACGCCCCCTGGAAAACTTTGGAGGAATTCCTGGACTACGCCAAGAAAAATCCCGGGAAAATTATTTACGGAAGCGACGGACACGGAATGGGGACTCATGTCCTCATGGAATACATCGCTTTGAAGAGAGGCGGGATCAACTGGAAGCACGTGCCCATTGCCGGGGGGCCCAAGCTGGCCACCGCCCTGCTTGGCGGACATATCCACGCCTGGTCGGCGGCGGGGACGCACGTCCAGATGATCAAGGACGGGCAGGTACGGCTGCTGGTGGCTTTCAATAACATCCGCATGAAAGCGGCGCCCGATGTCCCGACGCTCATGGAGTTGAAGATTACGGATATTTCGGTCGGCACCTCCCTGGTGATCATCGGCCCCAGGAACCTGCCCGAACCCATCCTGAAAAAGCTGGAGGAGGCCTATCTGAAGGCCATGAAGGACCCTTCCTACTTGCAATACCTGGACCGAGTGGAATTCCCACACATCTTCGCAGGAGCGAAAGAAACGGAAAAAAGCATGGAGCGTCAGTATGAAGGATGGGGAGAGATGATCCGGGCCACCGGGATCAAGGAAGAACAGAGATAAAATGACGGGATTTCCATGAAACGTTTTGACCAGATCGGATCTATGGTGTGCCTCATCGTGGCCGCAGTCGCCATCTGGCAGTCGGCCATCATTCCGCTGGGCAGGATCAGCAAACCCGGGCCCGGGTTCCTTCCATTCTGGGTCGGAGTCATCCTAGCCCTGCTCTGTACCACGCTATGGATCGAGGCCAGCCTGCGGAAACCATCTGCCGACAAGGTGCAATTTCTTTCTGGTGAAGGAAAGTGGCCATACGTGGTTTTTACGGGAATTTCTCTTTTAGCCTATACGGGGCTGATGGAAATATTGGGATTTCGCATCAGCACGTTATTGCTTTTGATCTTCCTATTCTGGTTTGTCGGAAAACAAAAATGGTGGGCGGCTTTCCTCGGATCATTTTTGGTGACTTTCTTTACCCATTTGATTTTCCGGGTCGCCTTGAAGGTTCAGCTTCCTGTAGGCCTTTTCCGGTTTTAAGTGGAGGATTTCTTGGCATACTGGGACAGCATTATTCTAGGTTTTTCAGTCTGCCTTCAGCCGGTCAACCTCTTCTACTGTTTCATCGGGGTTTTCATCGGAACTCTGATCGGCGTCCTGCCCGGAGTAGGCCCAGTCGCGACCATCTCCATGCTCCTCCCGGCCACCTTCAAGATGTCGCCTGTAGGGGCCATTATCATGCTGGCGGGAATCTACTACGGAGCCATGTATGGGGGGTCCACCACTTCCATCTTAGTCAACATCCCCGGGGAAACCGCTTCAGTTGTCACTTGCCTCGACGGCTACCAGATGGCCCGGAAGGGCAGGGCCGGCCCGGCCTTGGGGATTTCGGCATTCGGTTCATTCATCGCGGGAAGTTTCTCGGTGGTAGCCCTGACTTTCATGGCTCCCCCCTTGGC
>CAYQWO010000524.1:2714-3044 GCA_964421095.1 uncultured Syntrophaceae bacterium | reverse complement strand
ATTTTTTACCAGGGATTCAGTTTTTAAAATCTCCATAAACCCCTTGCGATTGCGGATTGATGATTTCGGATTTACCTTCCGTATTCCGCAATCTGAAATCCGCAATTAATTCAGGCGCCAGAGGCCAAATTTTTCCTGGAGCGTCCCCCATATGCCCTGAGGAAAGAAAATAACGAAGAGCATGAAAATGGCCCCTACGAAAAGCTGCCAGCTCGTGGTATAAACGCTGATCACATCTTCGATGAGCAGAAAAACACCCGCCCCAACGAAAGGACCGATAAAAGTCCCCATGCCCCCCAAAAGAGTCATCATCACTGCCGCCCCCGAGTT
>CAYQWO010000524.1:0-2704 GCA_964421095.1 uncultured Syntrophaceae bacterium | reverse complement strand
GGCTTCCGGCCAAGCCAGAAAAAAACGCTGAAAAGAGGAAGGCGACCCATTTACCCGGTTGGTATTGTAGCCGCAGGATTGGGAGCGTTTTTCATTCTCTCGGATGGATTGAAGGACCGCGCCAAAAGGGGAATTGAGAATCCGGTGCATGACCAGAATCGAAAGGGCGCAAAAAATAAAGGCAAAATAATAGAAGGAGAGCGGGCTTTTAATAATGGAAAACTCCGACCCCCCTACAGAAATCGGCGGTACGGGAACATCCCTGAGCCCGTTATCACCCCCCGTATAATTATCGAAAACCACTAAGGCCAGGAAGTAAAAGAGCTGGCCAAAAGCCAGGGTGAGCATGGCGAAATAAATGCCTCTCCGCTTCAGGCATAAGAACCCCACGGCCATCGCCCCCAGGACGGCTGCGGTCACACCGATGAGGAGGCCCGTAAAGAGGCCCACCTTCAAATACACCAAGGAGAGACCGGCTCCGTATGTGCCCAGCCCGAAGTAGGCCGCATGGCCGAAGGAAAGCAGGCCCGTATAGCCGAGGAGAATGTTGTACCCCATGGCAAAAAGGCCGAAGATCAAGATCTGGGTGGCAATGGCCTCATAGGGAAGGATTAATGGAAGGATGGCCAAGATTAAGATTAAACCCAAGTAGGAACGGGTAGAGAGAAAAGACACGATTCCTGCCCGGGCCGAAAATTTCTGCGGTGAAGGATTCCCCATAGGCGTTCTACTCTAACAGTCCCGCCTCTCCAAACAGCCCGCTGGGCCGGACCAGAAGGACGATGGCCATGGAGATAAAAATGATTACTTCCCCCATCATGGGATAGAAAAGAGTGGTGATGCTGACCACCTCGCCAATTAAGATTCCGGCAATCACCGCTCCTCGCAGGCTACCCATCCCCCCCACAACTACAACAACGAAGGCCTGGATGAGCATGTCGACGCCCATATCTGGATGCACGCCGCGCATCGGGGCGGCCAAAACCCCGGCAATCCCGGCCAACCCGGAACCGATCCCAAACACCAGAAACCAAATTTTGGAAAGGTCAATCCCCAGCACCCGGACCATCAGGCTATCCCGGGTTCCGGCTCGGATGATGAGCCCCAGGTTCGTCTTTTCCAAGAAAACCCAGAGGGAGAAAATAATAATAACGGTGATGACAATGATAAATATCCGGTAACGGGGGAAAAGGGCAAACCCCAAGTTGACCGGGCCCATTAAGGCTGAGGGAGTGTCGAAGGGAAACCCAGTCGTCCCCCAGATCAACCGCACGCTCTCCACCATCACGAATTGAAGGCCAAAGGTCAGGAGGAGGGGATAGTTCAAATCTCTCCCATAGAGCGGTCTCACCGTAAATTTTTCCACGACTAACCCGAGGAGCCCCGTGGCCAACGGAACGAAGATTAAGGATACCCCAAAGTTGCCCGTCAGCCCCATCATAAAGAGACCCATGTAGGCTCCGAACATGAAAAAGGCCCCATGGGCAAAATTAACCACGGTCATCAGCCCGAAAATGAGGGAGAGACCAATAGCTAAGAGCACATAAACCAGCCCGATCTGCAGCCCCATGAAGAGCTGGGTGATAAGACTGGAATAGGAGATTCCTCCGATCACCTTTCAGAACTCCCGGATGGACTATTCAAAAAGAAAGGCAAGGCCCTACGGCCAGCCTTGCCTCTAAATGGAAGGCCCTTCTTTAAGGATCAACCCTTAAACCCGAGTTCCTCGCAGGTCCGCTCCAACTTTTCGTCGGCGTCCGTCTTGCCCAGAACATCGAAGAAGGCCCATTCCTTCTTCACATCTTTAGGCTCCCGACCTTTGAGGATGTACCAGTCTTGCATGGATTGGTGGTCACATTTTCTCCACCATTGCTTGCCTTTGTAATTATCGTAAGAGCGGCCCTCGAGCTGTTTGCGGATTTTTTCGGGGTCGAGGGAGCCGGCCCTCTCCACCGCCCCCAAAAGCTCCTTGGCCCCGCCGTAGGCATATCCGCCGTAGCCCGTAGGGGGATGGCCCCAACGTTTCCAGAAGGGCTCGACAAAGGATTTGGCCGTGGGAATGGTATCCTGCATCTCCCAGTAGAAATGGGTTCCGGCGTAAATACCAGCAATAGCGGCCTGGCCTGCCTCCTTGGCCATCATCAGGTCGGTGAGGACGAAGAAAAGTTTCATCTTGCCCTTCAGGCCAAAGTCGGTCATCTGCTTAGCCTGGTTGACGTTGTCCTTGCCAAACCCGGTGGTAATCAACACCTCGGGCTTGGCATCGATGATCTTTGGGAAATATGTCGAGTATTCAGTTTCTCCCAACTTGTAGTCGCTCTTCCCCAGGCTGGTGATCCCTGGGTTTTTGGCCAGGAATTTGACGTAGGAGGCATAGACCTGCTGTCCCCACGCCCATTGACCGATCAGGAAATACCATTTCGTTCCCAGATTTTTCGCGATCCAGGTGCCTTCGGCCTGGGCGGTCATGTAGGGGGTAAAGCCTTCGTGGAAGGTGTACGGGCCCCAGTCGGGCATCTTGTTTAAATCGTCGCTCTGGCAGATCCCCATCAGGGGGATGTTGTGCTTTTTGCATTCAATATTGTAGGCGACCACAGTATGCGCCCCCAGCGTACCAATAGCCAGGTCGATCTTTTCCTTTTCCACCAGTTCTTTGGCCTTGAGGGCCGCTTCATCGGTTTTGAGCTTACTGTCCCGGACGATT
>CAYQWO010000523.1:1820-3055 GCA_964421095.1 uncultured Syntrophaceae bacterium | reverse complement strand
ATGAAGGAATGGTGTGCGGACTGGCCCTACCGCATGGGTTGGGGTTATTACGATGCCATTCAGGCCCCGGAACAGGAAAAAGCGCCGGGCGGTCCGGGGAAATGGCAGAATGCCTGCGGCACAGGGCCTTACATGATCACGGATTATAAGGAAGGGCACTCCCAGACTTACAGCAAAAATCCGAAGTATTGGGATTCGGAGGTCATCGGCGGGAAGAAATACAAGTTGCCCTTCACTGATAAGAACGTCATGATGATCATTAAGGATGAGACCACCCAAATCGCGGCCCTCCGGACCGGCAAGGTCGACCTGAGTATGATCATCAACTGGAAACACGTTGCGGATCTTAAGAAGACCAACCCTCAGCTTCAATGGGCGCGCCGGTTGACCCTGGGCGGGTACATGTTGGCCCTGCGGATGGACACGAAGCCCTTTAATGACATCCGGGTGCGGCGGGCGCTCAACTTGGCGGTCAATAAGCAGGAGATCATCGACTCCTTCTACGGCGGTAATGCCGAGATGATAAACTACCCTTTTCCGGTAACATTTACGTCTGTTTACACTCCCATGGAACAACTGCCCCCGACGTCGAGGGAGCTTTTCACCTACAATCCGGAAAAAGCCAAAAAGCTGCTGGCGGAGGCGGGGTACCTTAATGGTTTTACTTTCAAGGCCCAGGTCGCAAACAACAACCAGGAGGGGCTTGATATCGCGGCCATGGTGGTGGCCTACTTGGCGAAAATCGGGGTCAATCTCGAGCTTGAAACGATGGATTACCCGTCCTATCTCAGCAAGATGACGAAAAAAGTCATGGGGCCCGGCTATTTCTTCGCCAACGATCACGGGAATCCCTTTGCCACGATCCGGAAGAACTTCCTGCCCAAGCAGACCTGGAACCCCTATATGATGGACGACGATTATGTGACGAAGACCTGGACAAAGGCCAACCAAGATCCCAATCTCAGCGAGAAGGAAGGTTTTGATGAAATGAAGAAGCTGAATGTCTATTGCCTTGACCAGGCCCCGGCCGTATGGCTTCCAGGCCCTTACATCTATGTGGCCTGGTGGCCCTGGGTCAAGAATTATTATGGGGAAGTCAGAGTGGGCGCCCATCGTGCGGCACCGATCCTGGCCCGCATTTGGATCGACCAGGAATTGAAGAAGAAGATGGGATTTGAATAAATTGTAAACATCCGGGGATGCGGTTTTACCAAAGGAGGTAGGAAATGGAAAAG
>CAYQWO010000523.1:0-1810 GCA_964421095.1 uncultured Syntrophaceae bacterium | reverse complement strand
GGTTCATCTTATCCTTGCTGATTCTGCTGGCATTGGTGCTCGGGGTGTTCATTAATGGAACAAGCGCCAAGGATCCGCAGTACGGCGGCACCCTCAGATTTTTGGACATGCGTCCCGAGCTCAACCCCCTGTCCTTTGACAACGCCGACTGGGTGTGGAAGCATGGAGCCGACACGGGATTCTATATGGAGCATTTGTTCATGGGGGACCTCCATAAAGGACCACGAGGAACCAACCAATACGCCTTCCATGCCAGCGCCTGGATTCCCCCCGAGGTCATGAGAGGGGAGCTGGTCGAAAGATGGGAGGTGAAGAAGAACCCCTTGCGAATCGTCTTCCATCTGCGGAAGGGCGTTTACTGGCAGGAGAAGCCAGGCGTCATGAAGGCCCGGGAGTTTACGGCCGAGGATGTGGTCTCCAGCATGACCCGGCTGAAGAATGCCCGCAAGGCCATTCCCCTTTATCTGGATTGGATCGATCGGTGGGAAGTCCCGGACAAGCATACCGCGGTGATGCACATGAAAGAGTGGTGCGCGGACTGGGCGTACCGCATGGGCTGGGGATACTACGACGCCGTCCAGGCACCGGAGCAGGAGAAAGCTCCCGGCGGCCCGGCGAAATGGCAGAATGCTTGTGGGACCGGGCCTTATATGTTCGCCGACTATAAGGAGGGTCATTCCCAAACCTATGTCAAAAACCCGAAATATTGGGATTCAGAGGTCATCGCGGGTAAGAAGTACAAATTGCCCTTTACCGACAGGATTATTATGATGATCATCAGGGATGAAGCCACCCAGGTGACGGCCCTCAGGACCGGCAAGATCGACCTGATGTTCAACCTTGACTGGAAGCACGTTGCTGATCTCAAGAAGACTAACCCCCAGCTCCAATGGTCGAAGAAGTTGTTCACCAACGGATGGATGCTGGCCCTGAGGATGGATACGAAGCCCTTTGATGATATCCGTGTGCGGCGGGCACTCAACTTGGCCGTCAACAAGCAGGAGATCATCAACTCCCTGTACGGCGGCGATGGCGAGCTGGTAAATTTCCCGTTCCCGAAAACCTTTACATCTGTCTACACCCCAATCGAGAAACTTCCGCCAACGGCGCAAGAGCTTTTCACTTACAACCCGGAAAAGGCCAAGAAGCTCCTAACTGAGGCCGGCTACCCCAATGGGTTTACCTTCAAGGTCCAGATCTCGAATACCCCCCAGCTTCACGTTGATCTTGCGACCATGGTGGTGGCCTACCTGGCCAAGGTGGGGGTCAAGGTCGAGCTCGAAACCATGGACTATCCTTCCTGGCTCAGCAAGATGACCAAAAAAGTCCACTCCCCCGGATTTTTCTACTCTACCGACCACGGGAACCCCTTTGCTACGATCCGCAAATGCTTCCTTTCCGGTCAGACCTGGAACCCGTTCATGATGAACGATGAGCATGTAGACAAGACCTGGAAGACGACCGTGGAAAATGCGAACCTCACGGATCAGGAAGCTTTCGAGGAGATGAGAAAACTGGCCGTCTATGCCATTGACCAGGCGCCAGCCGTATGGCTGCCCGGATTTTATTTCTATACCGCCTGGTGGCCCTGGGTCCAGAACTACTACGGCGAGATCCGGGTGGGTGCTTGGCGTTGCGCCCCGATCCTGGCCCGCATCTGGATCGACCAGGAAATGAAGAAGAAGATGGGATATGAATAAATTTCGAACCCCCGGGATTGAGGGATTTATCTCGCAAATCCCCCCGGCCCCCCCTTTCATAAAGGGGGGGAAGATTCACTTCAGATAGAAAGCACCGGAAATTATGCGAC
>CAYQWO010000522.1:0-3057 GCA_964421095.1 uncultured Syntrophaceae bacterium | reverse complement strand
CGCCCCTTTAGGTTCTTACTCATGGCGTCTGATTCGACCGTGTGGGTGGGCACCCATTTTTTCTCTATTCCCTATCCTTCAAAATTTTTTCAAATGTATCCAGAAACCCTTTCTCTTGGACTACTGCGTCAAATTCCTTCAGCCAACGCCTGATATACGCTACATCGATTCCTGGATTCTTCAGGGTTAGGATCCGCACATCCTCGAGATCTCGGGCTCGGCTTGCCAATATCTTGTGAAGGATAAGATCCTCCGGGGAAGCGAAACAGACTTCCTGTCCGGAAAGGATTATTCTCTTTGCCCTTCCAATAGCTTGCGTTTCATAAGGTGTAAAGGAGAAAATAAAATCAACCCGAATTCCTGTACTTTTTTCAAGGACCGGCAGGACCATCGTCTTTTGGACAAATGAAGGGACATCTTGAGGCAGGGGGGTCAAAGAGAGTTCTTTGGCGATTGAAAGCAGCTCATCGAGATGATCAATATTGACCCCAAGGGTTATATCGATGTCTTTGGTCATCCGGGGCTCACCATATAACAACACTGCCTGTCCCCCGATGATCATGTACGGTAGGTGGCGGCTGGAAAGGCCAGCGGCTATTCGGGCAAGGAGTTCTTCAAACAATTTAATACCCTTGCGAGCTCGATGTCCACTTCGATGCCGTCCAGGGGGTCTGAAAGAGGAAGGATTCCCAGGGTCATCCCTTCTTTCCACATCGACTCAAATAACTGAAGTGCTTCCCGGAAAGAGGGTTGAGGAGCCTTCTTCACGATATCATCTTCAAAACGCCTCAAAGTATGGGCATCCCGGATCATTACTCTCCCCCTCCGCAGGAATTTCTGGTGAAGAACTTGTCACCCAAAAGCGAACAACATCAGCCGCATGGGCAGTGATTGCTCCGCCGTAGAACTTTGGGTCATTGGCCATGACCCCACAGGCCGCTCTAACAGGAACAAATCTGGTGGAGGCAAAGGGATTCGAACCCTCGACCCCAGCGTTGCGAACGCTGTGCTCTCCCAGCTGAGCTATGCCCCCACACAAGCTGTCAGCAATCAGCGATCAGCTATCAGCCAAAATCAAAAAGGAAAAGCGCTCTATTGATATTTAAGAATATTTGACGATAGCCACCTTGTCAAGAAAAAGCAATAAGCAAAAAAGCCATCGCTGTCGGTGGTGAGCATTCAGCAAGAAATTATCTTTACCTTTAGCTGATTGCTGAAAGCTGACTGCTGGCCGCTATTCAGCCGCAAAAAACCTTCAGCAATTCGTAGAGAACCCTTGTCCCAAAGAGCAAACTCTCGGCAGAGATGCGCTCGTCGTGGCCATGCACCCGGCTGAGATACTCGGAAAGGTTGTCCATGGGGGGCATGGGCTGGAAGCCATAAGCGGCCGCTCCTTTATCCCGGAAGTATCTGGAATCGGTCGCGCCCGTAAGCATGCTCGGAATCATCTTGGCCTTCGGGTCCACCTGCTTGAGTGTTTTCTCCAAAGCCCGGTATAGGGCATTATCTGCTGGAGATTCAGAGGCGGGGGAAGTCTGTAAAATCTCTACTTCATAATCTCTGAAGTCAAACAATAAGTCTCTCAGTTCGGCCTTGATCATCTCCGGGGTTACTCCGGGGAGAATCCGGCAGTCCACCTGGCAGGAACACTCGCTGGGAATAATGTTTATCTTCTGTCCTCCCTGGAGCATGGTGGGCACAAAAGTATTCCTCAGGATGGCTCCGACCATTCCCTTCAACCCGGCATCGGGAATCCGCTCCTGCACCGCTTTTGAAAAGAAAGGGTTCAATAGTTGCTTCATTAGAAAGGACCGGGGAAATCTCTGCTCTTCGGCAATTCCTTTGATAAAATTCTCCGTTGTCGGGGTGCGGCGGAGACGAGAGCGATAAGAAGAAATTCTCTCGATCGCCTTGGCCATTTTGGCGATACAATTATGATCATGAGGAATGGAGCCATGACCCGGCTTGCCGCGGAAGGTTAACTTCAGCCAGCAAATCCCCTTCTCCGCGGTCTGGCAGGTATAAACATTTCGCTGCCCCACAAGCATGCCCACGCCTCCACCCTCGTTGATCACATACTCCCCCTTCATCATCTCGGGATGATTTTGAAAGAGCCAGCCCACGCCCCATTTCCCTCCGGTTTCTTCGTCAGCTGTGGCCATGTAAACGATGTCCCGCTTGGGCTGAATCCCTTCGCGTTTCAGCAGCAAAAAAGCCATGAGCTCGATGATCCCCAGCGATTTGCAGTCCTGGGCTCCTCTTCCCCAGACTTCCCCATTGGCCACGGCTCCCGAATAGGGCGGGTATTTCCATTTTTCCGCCTCTGCGGGTACCACGTCCATATGGTGCAAAAGCACTAAAGGCGGAAGACCATCTGTTCCTTTCATGGTACAGATTAAATTTCCCCGATGGGGTTGGGATTCCAGAACGGCCGCTGAAAATCCTTCTTCTTCTAAAAGGCCCTGAAGGTAATGGGCTCCAGCCATTTCTTTCCCGGGGGGGTTGGTTGTGTCGACTTTGATGTAATTGCTGAGGATCTGTACCGCCTCTTCCTTGACTTTTCCCCAATCAATGCCCATCGAAATCTCCGTGATTGCACCGCTATTTTCTCTTCTTCAGCGCCTCTTGATAGACTTCCTGGATGGGGACCCCTTTCTCCAAAGCAATACGTTTACAATCGTCATATTCCGGCTGGAAGCGCAATTCTCCCGAAATCTTCACCCGCACCCTGCCATACTTCGTCTCCACTTCGCTTATTTCCCGGAGCAGCTTTTTCCGGGCCACCAGATAACTGCGCACCCCCAGGGTCGTGGACTCGCGGAGAATCACCTCCGAGAGCCCGTCAGCGTCTTTCTCCTCAGCGATCACTCGCAGCAAGGTTCCTGGCCGGTTTTTCTTCATTTGGATAGGACTCAAGGAAACATCCAGGGCTCCCCGTTCAAAGAGCCGCTCCATCAGAAAATCATAGAATTCGGGGTTCATATCATCGATGTTCGCTTCCAGCACGACAGCTTGGTCAGCCTGGTATTGATCAACGGCCTGGCCCAATACCAACCG
>CAYQWO010000521.1:0-3066 GCA_964421095.1 uncultured Syntrophaceae bacterium | reverse complement strand
GAGAAGGGCTGGAGAATATTTTCGCCCGGCATGCGCAGCTGGCCAAAGCCACCCGGGCGGCTATGCTGGCCTTGGGGCTTCGGCTCTATGCCCCGCAGGCTTACTCTAACGCTCTGACCGCCGTGGTCGCTCCCCCGGGGGTGGATGGCCAGAAGGTCGTAAAGATCTTGCGGGACAAACACTACCTGACTATCGCCGGCGGTCAGGACCAGGCCAAGGGAAAAATCTTCCGGATTGCCCATCTGGGGTATGTGGATAAGTTTGACATCCTCATGGCTGTCGCGGCAGTGGAGATGACCCTGAAGGAACTGGGTTACGCTGTGGAGATGGGCAAAGGTGTGCGGGCCGCGATGGAAGTTCTCGCCGCAGGGAAATAGCAAATCGTTACAAAGCGTTCACCGCAGAGATCGCAAAGAGCGCAGAGTTCTTCAAGTGTGAAAATGAAATGCTTATCAAAGTTACTATTATCGAGCTTTGCAGAAGTAAGGGAAACACCGCGGAGCCTACTTCCCCGCTTACCCTCCCCTCTCCCCCCATCGGGGGGAGAGGATAGGTGAGGGGGAAAATGTGAGGCCGGCTGTTGTTCGATTATTTATGCGAACACCAATAATCAAAATTTCTCTGCGTTCTCCGCGTTCTCGGCGGTGAATAGTTTCGGAAGGATCTATGGCCAATATTGTTGTGATCGGTATGCAGTGGGGGGATGAAGGCAAGGGCAAGATCGTCGATCTTTTGGCCCAATTTGCCGACGTGGTCGTTCGCTTCCAGGGTGGGAATAATGCCGGACACACGGTCGTGGTGGGGGAAGAAGCCGTTATCCTGCATCTGGTTCCCTCGGGCGCACTTTACTCCGGGAAAAAATGCCTTATCGGGAACGGCGTGGTCGTGGACCCGCAGGTTCTGCTCCAGGAGATCGATGACCTGCAGAAGCGGGGCTACTTTAAGAATGATGACCAGCTTTTGATCAGCGAGGATGCCCATCTGATTATGCCCTACCACAGACGCATGGATGTGGCCCGCGAGCGGATGAAAGGTGAGGGAAAGATCGGCACCACCGGAAGGGGGATCGGTCCAGCCTACGAAGACAAAGCGGCCCGCGAAGGCATCCGG
The DNA here is from genome assembly GCA_964421095.1 of uncultured Syntrophaceae bacterium. Taxonomy (GTDB): domain Bacteria; phylum Desulfobacterota; class SM23-61; order SM23-61; family SM23-61; genus CAYQWO01. Next base: position 1,956 of record CAYQWO010000521.1, on the reverse strand, counting down.
ATGGGGGATCTCTTGGATGAAGAGGTTTTTCAGGAGAAGCTAAAGGCCAGTTTGTCCGTAAAAAACCCTTGCCTGGAAACCTGCCTGCACGAGAAAGGCTTCAGCTGGGAAGCGATCTTCCAGGAATATATGGGCTACGCCCAGCGTTTAAAGAAATACGTGGGAAATACTTCGGTCTACCTGGACCGCCAGATGAAGCAGGGCCAGCATATTCTTTTTGAGGGAGCTCAGGGGACTCATCTGGACGTGGATCACGGAACTTATCCTTTCGTTACCTCTTCGAATACCGTGGCCGGAAACGCTTGCACGGGTGCGGGAATCGGACCGACAAAGATTTCCGAAGTGATTGGGGTCTCCAAGGCTTATACCACTCGGGTGGGCAGCGGGCCATTCCCCACTGAGCTGAAAGATGAGGTGGGGGAGAGAATCCGGCAAAGGGGGCGGGAGTTTGGCGCGACGACGGGCCGGCCGCGCAGATGTGGTTGGCTGGACATCCCCGTGCTAAAAGATGCCATCCGGCTGAACGGTCTCACGGGAATCGCCCTGACCAAGATGGATGTGCTCGGCGAATTTGAGACGATCAAGATTTGCACGGCCTATCAATGCCAGGGCCAGCGTCGCGAAGAGGTTCCGTCGGCGACAAAAATTTTGCAGGAATGTGAGCCGGTATATGAGGAGATCCCGGGGTGGAAAGCGGAACTGAGAGATACCCGGAATTTTGAGGACCTTCCGCCTCGGGCGAAAGATTACATCCGCCACGTTGAGGAATTGACCAACACCGAAGTAATCCTGGTCTCTGTGGGAGAACGCCGCGAAGAGACGATACTGCGTCGGAATCCGTTCCGACACGGCCCGCGCAAATCATAAAAGGCTTGATCCCCGGAGGGAATCCGCCTAAAATAAAATTAAATAGGACGCAGATTTCCGCAGATATCCGCAGATAAAAATTCGATCTTTGAAAAAGGCCACTGCATTCCCAACTTCTCTCTGATGGGGTTGGTCATTGCGAGCGAAACATTCTCCGGAAAAAAAGAGGATACCTTTCCAAGCGATGATTTTAGATGCATTCTTCCAAGGGCTTCAAATTCTTATCCTGTAAATCTGCGTTTATCTGCGTCCCAAAAATTTTTGTGAGCCGTTAGCTCAGGAGGTAGAGCACCTGACTTTTAATCAGGTGGTCGAGAGTTCGAGTCTCTCACGGCTCACCAGTATTGCCAGGAGGTACCCATCGGGGGGTAACTCCTTTTTTATTCCCCTTCACCCGCACCCTCTCCCGCGTTTGCGGGGAAGGTGTGGAAAAATTTAATTTCGGCCGTCACCCCGGTGAAAACCGGGGTCCAGTCCGTTCGTAAGGCCCTGAAATCCCGCTTGGAGCGGGACTGGATTCCGGCGCCTGCCCCGGACCCGATCCGGGGTTCGCCGGAATGACGTGAAAAGACGCAATCGATTTTTTCACATCCTCGGGGGAGAAGGGAAGGGTGAGGGGGCTAAACTCGAAAGCAAGGAGAAAGGTGATGGGAAGGCCGGATCAGATCAGTTCGATCTTCTGGCTGATTTTGGGTTTGGCTGTGCTCTATGGCTCCCAGCGACTCGGACTGGGGACGCTGACTCATCCGGGACCGGGCTTTCTCCCTTTCTGGTGTGGGGCAATTCTTGGGGGGCTTTCATTGCTGGTCTTCTTCCAGGCGAGGCGGGCCCAGCGCGCGGCCAGAGAAAAGGCGCTTCGGCAGCTATGGGCGGAAACACGCTGGCGCCAAGGGGGTTATGTGGTCCTCGCATTACTGGCCTATACGTTGACTTTCACCTACCTCGGGTTCCTGCTGAGTACGGCCATCTTACTCATTTTTCTCTTCATGGTAATCGAGCCGGAAAGATGGTATATGGCCGTTGGGGGAGCGGTCTTAGCCTCCCTGATCAGCTTTGTGATTTTCGCTTTGTGGCTGGATGTACAGCTTC
>CAYQWO010000520.1:0-3073 GCA_964421095.1 uncultured Syntrophaceae bacterium | reverse complement strand
GGGAGTTTTCGTCCTGGGGGGAATTCTAAATTGGGGAGCGGGTGATGGACAGGCGGGTCCCCCAACGGGCGTATTGAAAGAAGGGATCCACTGGGGTCTATCGGCGGATTGGCTGGACCCCGCTACCAGCGGTTACGCGGTCTCTGCCCATCTTCCCCTGTACCTCTTACACGATGCCTTGGTGAAAGCCATGCCGGAGGGCATCTTTACCCCAAGCTTGGCTGAATCGTACACGGTGAGCCCGGATTCCAAGGTCTATGAGTTTAAGCTGCGCAAGGGGGTGAAGTTTCATAATGGGGATCTCCTGAATGCCGAGGATGTGATCTTCAGTTTCTGGCGGTACAAGGCTGCCCAGGCCAAAATTATTCACGGCAAGACGGAGAAAGTAGAAGCGGTAAATCCCCATCTCGTCCACTTTCACTTCAAGGAGCCTTTCCCTGACTTTTTGGAGTATCTGGTACCCGGGGTCACCACGATTGGCTGGGTGGTACCGAAAAAGTACGTAGAAAAGGTAGGGGATGCAGGTTTCAGGAAACATCCCATTGGGGCAGGCCCGTACAAGTTTATCGAATTTGTGGCCGGCCAGAGGTTGGTGGTGGAGGCCTTTGAAGAATACTGGAGAAAAGTTCCCCATATCAAAAGGATGGAGTTTCATATCGTTGCCGAGCCGGCCACCCGTCTGGCCATGGCCAAGAGGGGTGAAGTGGACATTGCCACCTTGATGCAGGGGGTGTTTTATGAGGATCTGAAAAAAGACCCCAACCTCAGACTTCTCGCCCCGCTGAGTCCGACCCGATGGATCGTATACATAACTTCTCAGTGGGACCCCAAGTCTCCTTGGTCTGACGCGCGGGTGCGGAAAGCCGCAAGCCTGGCTATAGACCGGAAGACTTTAGCCGATATTCACATGCCCGGATGCGACCCGATCGGCGGCCTGGGCCTGGAGGGTGATCCCTCAGCGCTGCATTTTCCTCCGGACCCTTATGATCCAGAGCGGGCCAAAAAGGTCCTGGCAGAGGCTGGATATCCCAAGGGCTTTCACGGAGGGAAATTTTACCCCTACCAGGGAGGTTATTGGCCCTATGGGGAACAGGTGGCCACTTATTGGAAGGCAGTCGGAATTACGGTGGACTCCGTACTCCTGGATCGGCCAGCCTGGATGGCCAATCGGGAAGGCGGGAAAATGAAAGGAGGCCTGTTTATTGACCCGGCAACTGGGCCGACTATCGGGGGACGACTGTCTTATCTGTTCGGTACGACCTCTTACGGCAATTATCCGGACCTTCAGGCATTATGGGATCAGTACCAGCGGGAGAATTCTCCCAAGGTCAGAAAAGATTTGATCTCGAACCTTCAGAAGCTGATCCATGAGAGAACTATGTACATTCCCCTGACTGCGACCAACTCACCCGCTGCCTTTGGTCCTAAAGTAAAAGGGAATCCTTATAAGATTCAGCCTCTCATCTGGTTCACCGCCCCCTTTGAAGACATGGAGTTAGAAAGTAAGTGAAGAATTTCATGGAGAAGAGGAGAAGATCGATGAAAATCGGAAGAATCAGGAGACTGGAGAAAATAGCGTTTCTGACTATGCTGGTCATCCTCCATTGCAGTTCGTTTCAAGTTTCCGCGGCTCCTCCGGCGGGAGTATTGAAACAGGCTATTCACTGGAGTTTTTCGTCTGACTGGTTGGACCCGGCCACGGGCAGTTTTCCCATCCCCGCCGTTCATCCCATGTATCTTTTCCACGACGCTCTGCTGAAGCCGATGCCCGAAGGTCTCTACACCCCCAGCCTCGCAGAATCCTGGACGATCAGCCCCGACGTCAGAGTTTACGAATTTAAATTGAGGAGAGGGGTGAAGTTTCATAATGGAGACCCGCTGACAGCCGAGGATGTGGTCTTTAGTTTCTTGCGATACAAAGGCTCACTGGCCAAAACCATTCACGGGAAGTTGGAGAAAGCGGAAGCAGTAACCCCTTACTCAGTCCGTATTCGCTTCAAGGAACCTTTCCCTGAGTTTTTGGAATATCTCCTTCCAGGCGCCACGACGATTGGCTGGATTGTGCCCAAGAAATACGTGGAAAAGGTAGGGGATGCCGGGTTCAAAAAGCATCCTGTCGGGGCGGGACCGTACAAGTTTGTGGAAATCGTACCCGGGGTCAAGCTGGTGGGGGAGGCCTTTGAGGAATACTGGAGAAAAGTTCCCCAGGTCAAAAGAATGGAGTTTTACATCATCCCTGAGCCCGCCACTCGTTTGGCCATGGTCAAAAGGGGCGAAGCAGACATCGCCACCCTCATGCAAGGGGTCTTTTACGAGGATCTAAGAAAGAGCCCCAACCTTAGAATGCTGGCCCCCCTAAGTGCGGTGAGGTGGATTGCCTACCTCACAGCCCAGTGGGATCCCAAGTCACCTTGGGCGGACGCGCGGGTGCGGCTCGCTGCCAGTCTGGCCATCGATCGGCAGACCCTGGCTGACGTGCACATGCCTGGCTGCGGACCTGTCGGCTCCATCGGCCTGGAGGGCGATCCGCTGGCCATGGATTTCCCGCCCGATCCCTATGATCCGGAGAAGGCCAAGAAGCTGCTGGCCGAAGCGGGTTATCCGAAAGGCTTTCACGGGGGCAAATTCTACCCCTACCAGGGCGGGTATTGGCCCTACGGGGAGCAGATTGCTACTTACTGGAAGGCTGTGGGGATTACCGTCGAAACCATTCTCCTGGATAAACCGGCCCTGCTGGCCATGCGGGAAGGGGGAAAGATGAAAGGGGGCGTATTTATCGACAATCCTACCTCACCGACTATTGGGGGACGTCTATCAACCCTCTTTAGCGGGGGTTCCTACGGGAACTATCCTGATATCCAGGCGCTGTGGGAGCAGTACCGGAAAGAGACCGCCCCAAATGTGCGTAGGGACTTAATCACCCGCATCCAGAAGCTCATCTACGAACGAACCATGTGGATCCCTCTTACGTCAACGAATTCCCCGGCGGCCATCGGCCCCCGGGTAAAGGGGAATCCTTACAAGATTCAGCCTCTCATCTGGTTCACCGCCCCATTTGAAGACATCGAGCTCG
>CAYQWO010000519.1:974-3074 GCA_964421095.1 uncultured Syntrophaceae bacterium | reverse complement strand
GTCGGGACCCTTGGCTCGACCTTCGATGGCGGGCAATGCGGTGTTCCAGCCCAGTGCCCCGGCTAACAGGGTATAACCGTCAGGAGGGGCCTTCGCGACAAAATCGCAACCGACGGCCCCGATCCCCCCAGGCATGAGCTTATTAATGATGGGCTGTCCCAGGTAGTCTGCGGCGACGGTGGTGACGGCCCGAAATATCAGGTCAGAAGCGCCTCCCGGCGGCTGCGGGATCACGACGGTCACCGGTTTAGTCGGATACTCCTGTGCGACAGCAATCTGGCAACAAAGAATAGATACCGCTGAAACAATCACACACAGAAACTTTCCTCTTTTTGATTTTATCTCCATGATCTTTCCCTCCCTTCTTCGTCCCACATCGTTACGATCAACCCACTAAACTCCCCCTATCCACGAAATTCGTTGAAAGTAGAGCTACCTGGTAAAAGCAGGCGCTCCTATAAAGGTGGATCAATTTCAGGTGGGATTTCATCCTTTGCTTCGCGGCTCAATCAGGTAGAAATCTGGTTTAATCTCATTATGCAAAGAACCATCCGCCGCTGAACATCTAAGCGTGTCAAAAGACCTGATCACTATTCCCTCTGCTGCGCCGCAATTGCAAGGTGCAAATGACAGAGGGATTCGGTTTCATTTCTTAAAGGTCTTTCCGAGTTCTTTGTAAAGCTCATATTCTTCCCGCCAGTACTTGGTAAATTCATCGTGGCCCAGATAATTAATGTCATCGCCAAATTGTCTTAGCATGGTCGTCACGGTTTTGTCTTCTAACATTTTTTTGAAGGCGACAGCCAGTTTGTCCACAATGGGGCGAGGGGTCCCCTTGGGGGCCATGACACCTACCCACGGACGAGAAACGACATTGATCTGGCCGCTAAGTCCCTCTTCGATACCGGTGGGGACATCGGGCAACTGGGGATGACGTATCTCTTCCAAAAAGAGTAGTGGGACGATCTTTCCGGTCCCCCTGTACGGGTAATACATAATCGGTCGGGCATGGCCGACATCGACATGGCCCCCTAACAGCGAAACAAACATCGGTCCACCCCCCTCGAAGGGGACAAGCCTGACCTTGATGCCTGTCTGCTTCATAATGAGCTTCCAAAGCATATCAGGGGGAGACCATGGACCAGGGGTCCCAACGGTCAGTTTCCCTGGGTTCTCCTGGACCCATGCCATCAGTTGCTTCCAGGTTTTGAATGGAGCATCCGCTTTGGCGCAGATAATGGTCGGATTGTAATTAATCCTGCATACTGCCACCATATCGTCGGGACCCTTGGCTCGACCTTCGATGGCGGGCAATGCGGTGTTCCAGCCCAGTTCGCCGGTTAACAGGGTATAACCGTCAGGAGGGGCCTTAGCGACAAAATCGCAACCGATGACCCCGTTCCCACCCGGCATGAGCTTGTTGATGATGGGCTGTCCCAGGTAGTCCGCAGCGACGCTGGTGACGGCCCGAGTTGTCAGTTCAGAAGCGCCTCCCGGGGGCCGCGGGATCACGATGATGATAGGTTTAGTCGGATACTCCTGTGCAACAACGACCTGGCAGCAAAGAATAGATAGCATCGAAACAATAACACACAGAAACTTTCCTCTTTTTGATTTCATCTCCATAATCTTTCCCTCCCTTCTTCTCCCCACCTCGATACGATCAACCCGCTTCATAGATTCCTCATATCCAAAAACGACCTTGAAAATGGGCCCCCCGGTCAGGCCCGGGTCTCCTGGTAAGGCGGATGAATTCCAGGTGGGATTTCATCCTCAGATATGTTTTGGCTTTCCGTCGGTTGTTCCCCATTGATAACCCGGGTACCCCACCCGGCCGTGAGAAAGCCCTAAGCGGACCAATGATTTTGCAAGCTCCACTGCAACGGGGAAAGGATTAATAAATGGGATATCAAACCCTTTTTCTTTGAGCCTCTTTCCTGCTGGTTCTGCTAACCACAGCATTCCCCCGCAACCATGCGTCAGGACTGTTGCGTCATCCTCCTCGATAGCTCTTATCCCTGTCGAAACCAAACGGTCCAGAGGGGCTCCATGTTTTCCGCTTCTGAGGTATTCCTCGTAGTGAGGCAACATCTGTTCTAC
>CAYQWO010000519.1:0-964 GCA_964421095.1 uncultured Syntrophaceae bacterium | reverse complement strand
TGGATCCACCTTCGAAGCGATTCGCTTGGCGTAATCACACAGATCTTTCGGCCCAGGATGCCCCCGATGTGCAAGGCCACCTGCAGGGGGCCCAATACCGGTATACTCACCAACTCTCGGACTTCTTCAATGCCCAGATCAGGATGAGGACCCGTCACGACCGCGTCAAAACCATTTTTCTCCGCCGCGACGATTCCCTCTATGTAACTTGCCATCCCCCCCACGACATCCGAAGATGTTTCCCCTGGAATGATTGTCCCGGTGAAGATGACTTCCACCTCAGGTTGTTTGATATAAGTATGAAAATACTCCTCGTTGCTCAGTTTTGTTGAATTCTTCCCGAAAGGAATAATCAGTGCGATCCTCATCGTCGTTGCCTCCCAGAAGTATTTGTTTGTTCACATTAGAATTTATATCAATTCCCCCATTAGAGAATTCAGAGAGGTATGAAAACGGATTCCAGCATGACAGAGAAGCTTCAAATTTCTTTGCCCTTACAACTTATCCCCGAAGAAGCCCATGGGCCTGGTGAGGAGTATGGCCGCCATCAAAATGAAAATGACCGCATGGCTGAACCCAGCACTGATCAGAGCGGTAAAGGAAATGACAACGCCGATAATGGGTCCCGCCAGCATTGCGCCACGGATGCTCCCGAGGCCGCCCATGACCACGACCACAAAACATAGGACTAACATCTGTCCTCCCACATCCGGAAAAAGCCCGAAGATAGGTGAACCACGGACTACACAAATGCCTGCAATTGCGCTACCCAGTCCAAAAATAAAGGTGAAGACGAGTGAGGAATTGATGCCGAAGGCATTCACCATATCATTGTTATCAAGGGAGGCCCGGACGATTAATCCGATGTTGGTCTTACTGATAAAAAACCACATGCCTACCATAATCGCTATTCCTATGAGGATAGCGAATAAACGGTAGCTTGAGATAGGAACGAAGCCAAGAT
>CAYQWO010000518.1:0-3074 GCA_964421095.1 uncultured Syntrophaceae bacterium | reverse complement strand
AAATGGATTCAGTGACAAGATTAAGGACCATGAGGAAACTTCAACCAGAAAACTGCAGGGGGGTCTCTCCTTCATCGTTAAACTTGTCAGTATTGCCTTCCCGTTGTTCCAATTTTATACGGCTGCTTTTGGTACTCTTCCAAACATACGCCAGCGAGCGATCCACGTAGGCTTTGCTTTTTTCTTATGTTTCGCTTTGATTCCCTTCGGAAAAACACGGAAGCATCAAACCAAAATTCCGATTTGGGACATGATATGCATGGGGCTGGCCATTTTGGTCGCTTTCTATACGTTCATCAACTATGGTTGGATTATGGATCACCCTGCAGAATGTAGAAATATGGACATCTACCTTGGTATCGTTACCATCCTGTTGCTTTTGGAGGCAGGAAGGAGGGCTGTAGGAATCGCCTTTCCGATCCTCACCTTCTTTTTCTTCCTTTATGCCTACTTTGGGCCTTACTTCCCCGGTACGTGGGGGCATCGAGGTATGGGGATTGAAGAGTTGATCCAAGAACTCTTCCTATCAGACCGGGGTATCTGGGGGATGATTACGGGAATATCGGCTACCGTCGTGGCCATGTTCATCATCTTTGGAGCCATGCTTTCATTCACCGGAGGCGGGCAAACCTTTATTGATATTGCCTTACGTGTGGCGGGTAAGCTGAAAGGTGGGGCCGGTAAGATTTCCGTAGTGTCCAGCAGCCTTTTCGGAATGATCTCGGGAAGTGCAGTGGCCAATGTGGGGGTCGATGGTGAATTCACCATTCCGATGATGAAGAAATTGGGGTACCGGAAGGAATTGGCTTCAGCGATCGAAGCTACCGCCTCAACAGGAGGCCAGATTATGCCTCCCGTCATGGGGGCAGGAGCCTTCATCATGGCGGAGATATTGGGAATCCCGTACATTAAAATTTGTGCGGCCGCAGCCATCCCTGCCATTCTCTACTATCTGGCCCTCTGGTTTGCCATTCAATTCGAAGCAGAGAAAGTAGGTGTACGGAAAGTATCTTCCCACATGATTCCCCCTTTCAAAAACATCATGGCTATGAAGCGAAGTCTCCCTTTGGGGATCCCCGTGATTGTTCTCCTGTATTTTATGATCGCAGGATATACCCCTGAATTGAGTTGTGTCTATTCGGTCCTTTCAGCGTTGATTCTTTATTCTGCGACCAGGGGCAGTTGGGGGGAGATGAAAAACGCTGGCCTAAAACTCGTGAAGGCTCTTGAATCTACTGGGCATTCGCTGATTATGATTGCCTGTCTCTGTGCCTCGGCGTCGGCGATCGTAGGGATCGTCAATGCGACGGGGATCGGAATCAAATTTTCTGAACTCGTTCTTAGTTTCAGTGCGGGACATACGTTGCCCGCTTTAATCATCACCATGCTGGTTGCTCTGGTCCTGGGAATGGGAGTTCCTACAACGGCCGCTTATCTATTAGCCGTATCCGTATGCGGAACAGCCTTGATCAAGCTCGGTATCGGTCCTCTCCAGGCCCACTTGTTCGTTTTCTACTTTGCCATCATCTCCTCGATCACGCCTCCGGTGGCCCCAGCTATTTATATCGCCTCCGCCATTGGGAAAGCCAATGTTTGGATCGCTGGTTATGCTGCGGTTCGGTTAGCCCTGGCCGGGTTTGTCGTCCCCTTTATGTTTGTTTACGGCCCTGAGCTTCTGCTCATCGGAAATTCTCTTTCCATTATCTGGGCGTGCCTAACAGCCATTTTGGGAGCGATCTGTTTAGCCGGCGGCGCTATGGGCTACTTTTTGAAGAAGACGCACTGGTTGGAAAGGATCCTGTTGGTCGCGGCCGCTCTCCTGCTGATCAAACCCGGTCTCAAAACGGATATGGTGGGCTTTGGGCTTTTGGGGATCGTCTTCACAACCCAAAAATTTTTTCGTAGGAGCGATGATTGAGAAGAGGATCCCGGGGAAAGGATAGAAACAAGGAGTTACGTTTTGGAGCCTGTCCCTGATCTTCATGGCCTCGTTTGTTTCCCAGCACTTTCAGATCCGCTTCCGGGAATACCTGGAGATTAAGGGGGAACTAAACTCAAGAAAGATAGAAAAGAATTTGCAGGGATGATCCGGTTCATTCATTAACCCTGCGCCCATCGGGTCCCTCCGTACCAAAGCAAGAGAACCCGGGCTACCAATCTCAGAAGGAGAAGGTCTCGCTATGTATGAGGATCTTAGAGGAAAGACGGCTTTAGTCACCGGAGCTGGAAAGAAGACCGGGATCGGATTCGCCATCGCTCAAAAAATGGCCTCCTGCGGGGCGAACGTGGTCATTGCCGATCTCGGCAAAGGGCCTGAAACGATTGGCGGCATTAAAATGGGGATGCGGCAGGAAATGGAGGAGATCGCCCGCAGTCTGGCTGAACATCACCAGGTTCAGACCCTGGCCGCTGATCTGGATGTGACCCGAATGGATTCAATTCAGGAGATGGCCCAGAAGGTCAAGGAACGATTTGGATGCGTCGACGCCCTGGTGAATAATGCCGGGGCCACTTTCGGGTCCCCTTCCCCCGCCCATACTTACGATGAAGAAGCCTGGATGAAGACCATTGATGTCAACCTCCATGGTACTTTCCGGGTCTCCAAAGCTCTGGTGCCCATCATGACCCGGAAACCAGCGGCTATCGTCAACATTGCTTCCAGAGCCGGGAAAACCCCTCCCCTGGCCAACGGGGCCTATGCTGTCGCCAAGGCCGGAGTGATCATGCTCACCAAGGTCATGGCCCTGGAGCTCTCCAAGCAAGGGATTCGCGTCAACGCGATCTGCCCCGGAATCATCATGACCGATCTTCAGGTTTTTCGTTTCCAGATGGAAGCCAAATTCCTGAATCAGACCTTCGAGGATCGGGAAAAGGCTTGGGCCAACGATATTCCCCTGGGTTGGGTCGGAGCCCCCTCCGAGGTAGCTGATTTAGCCGCGTACCTGGCCTCGAGGGAATCGGGATACATAACCGGGCAGGCGATTAATGTGGACGGCGGGCTTTTAATGGCCCTATGAAATGCGGAATGCGGATTTCGGAATAAAATCTGTTTCGAGTTCCGGGTTTCGAGTTTC
>CAYQWO010000517.1:1954-3099 GCA_964421095.1 uncultured Syntrophaceae bacterium | reverse complement strand
AACATAGCCGGCCGTAATCGGGGTAGGCGGGACAAGTTCCGTCCCGGTCCCTTCCACAGCCCATACGCTCCCAGCACTGTTCTTTACCCTGAAACTTCATGCTGTGCCCTCCGCTAATTTGTTATATTATTACAAAAGAAAGGAATCCTCAAGGGGTTTCCAACATGGAGGAGATATTAACCTTAAGTTGCAAGGCGTGGGGGGAATAAATGGACGTGCAAAAAGCAGTCCAGATGCGCAGGAGCATCCGGGCTTTCCGAAAGAATCCTATTCCTCAAGAAATTCTGGAGGAAATCATACACACAGCGCTCCGGGCCCCTTCCTGGGGCAACACCCAGCCCTGGAAGTTGACGGTCGTAAGAGGAGAAACTCTTCAGGCCATGATCCAGGATCTCCTGCAGAAAGCTTCCGCGGGAGAAGCTCCTCGGTCAGACTTGGAAATCCCCCAAAAATGGCCCGACGCCCTGGCCCGGCGGTATAAAGCGAACGGGAAAAAACTTTTTGAAGTACTGGCCATCGGTCGGGAGGATCGGGAGAAAAGGAAAGCCCACATGCTGAATATGTTCCGGTTTTTTGGGGCACCGCAAGCAATATACATCCATATTGATAGAAACTTAGGGCCCTATTCTATCTTCGACGCCGGCCTTTTGGCTCAAAACATCGCTTTGCTGGCCGCGGCCAAGGACCTGGGAACTTGCTTCCTGGCCGTTTCTGTATGGTATGCGGATGTGGTTCGACGCCACACAGGCATTCCCGAATCGGATCGAATGATCATTGGCATCGCCATCGGCTACCCGGACCCAGCTGCACCGGTTAACCGGTTTCACAGCGCGCGGGAGCCGTTAGAGGCTTTTGTCCGGTGGGTGGGGTAAAATAGGGTTTAACTCTCAACCTTTAGCGATGAGGGAGTTTTGCAGATGGAAAAGAAATGGTTTCGGTCATGGCCGGAGAACGTGCCGCGCACCCTGGCTTTTCCTGAGAAGACTCTGCCTGAATTCCTGACTGATCATGCGCGTCAAACGCCGGAAAAAGTTGCCTTCAATTTTTACGGAAGGGAGATTCCCTTTCGGGAGTTTGATCGACGAACGAGCCAACTGGCCCGGGCTTTGATGGACTTCGGCTTGAAGAAAGGGGATCGGGTAAGC
>CAYQWO010000517.1:0-1944 GCA_964421095.1 uncultured Syntrophaceae bacterium | reverse complement strand
GGGTAAGCCTATTCCTGGAAAATTGTCCGCAATTCGTCGTCGGATATTTTGCCATCCTCAGGGCCGGCGGGGTGGTGGTGGCCGCCAACCCCATGTTTAAAGAGGAGGAGTTGAAATACGAACTCATGGACGCGGGCGCGCGGATCATCATTGCCCAGGATTTCTTGTATCCCAAGGTGAGGAATGTAAGGGAAGAAGCCGGACTCTCCCACGTCATCCTGACGAGTTATCGCGATTACCTCCCGGCCAGCCCCTCCCTCCCTCTCCATCCATCCATGCAGGCGCCCAAGGAGCGCTTTCCGGAGACCCTGGACCTCTTGGAGGTGATGGATGGCCAACAGCCTGAACCGATCAACATCCCCACCAACCTGCGGGAAGACTTGGCTTTATTACAATATACTTCCGGTACCACCGGCCTTCCCAAAGGAGCGATGATTACGCACTTCAGTCTCATTACCAATACGGTAGGTTCGGCCGTTTGGAATGGTGTCCTGGAGCAGGATATTGTCCTTTCTGTTTTGCCTTTTTTCCATGTCACGGGGATGATCCACAGCATGTGCAGGCCCGTCTATACGGGCACGACCAATATCATGCTGGCTCGATTTGAGCCGGAAGCCGTTCTGCAGGCGATCCATAAGTATCGGTGCACGCTTTGGGGTAGCATTACCACGATGAATGTGGCCACTGTGAACCATCCGGATGTTGAAAAGTATGACCTGCGGTCTCTGCGGGTATGTGGCTCGGGTGGAGCGCCCGTGCCCAAAGAAATTCTGGAGAAGTGGCGGAAGATCATTGGGACCGAACTCGCGGAAGGATACGGGCTGAGCGAAACGATTTCGCAGACGCACATGAATCCTTACCGGCGGCCGAGGTACGGGTCGATCGGCCTGCCCCAGTTTGACATCGATTGCCGGATTGTGGATGTGGAGACTGGGGTCGATCTTCCCCTGGATCAGGAAGGGGAGTTACTTATTAAAGGGCCGACGGTGATGAAAGGGTACTGGAACCGGCCGGAAGAGACGGCGGAAGTGCTGAAAGATGGATGGCTGCATACCGGGGACATCGCCCGGATGGATGAGGACGGGTACTTCTACATCGTCGGTCGAAAAAAAGAGCTGATCAAGGCTTCCGGTTACAGCGTCTATCCGGCAGAGGTGGAAAATTTTCTTTACGGCCATCCTGCGATAAAAGAAGTTGCCGTCATTGGGCTCCCCGATCCCTATCGGGGGGAAAACATCAAGGCCGTCATCGTCTTAAAGCCTGAGTTTGAAAACAAGGTCAGAGAGGAGGAGATCGTCGCCTGGTGTAGGGGCAAGATGGCCGCCTATAAATATCCCCGGATCGTCGAGTTCGTCAGGGAACTGCCCAAGACCGCCTCGGGCAAAGTGCTCAGAAGGGTTCTGCGGGAGAAAGAAATGAAACCCATGCCTGAAAAATCCTAAAATGTTTCCTATATCCTGAAACCCGCAGCCCGAGCTTTCAATCCCCCCTTGATTTCTTGAAAAATTTTTCATATTATGAGCCAGCCTTGCAACATTCCGTTGACCTCACGCTCAAAAGAGCCCCTTTCTGGATGCGGATCTGCTTCTCTTCAGGCTCGGCAACCGTCGCAGATTTTTCAGGAAATAAAATTTTGGATAGGCATTTTTCGAAAGAATAAAAGTAGCTGTAAGTTCACTCAGAAACCACGCCCCATAAAACATTTTCGAGGCATATCGTGCAGCGCCTTAATGTAAGGCAAACTCAAATCCGGGAGTGTATTGAAAAATCTCTTTTTGCTGTGGATCTTCGTCCCAACTATCAAGCTGGAGAGGTCCTCCTATTACAGCTTGTTAAAGAGGAAGGTCGCAATTTTGGCAAATTACATTCGAGGATTGAATTTGCCCTTGTTTATGAGCATTATGAAATTGATCATACCGGGGAAATTAGTCGGCGGCATTGGCC
>CAYQWO010000516.1:0-3117 GCA_964421095.1 uncultured Syntrophaceae bacterium | reverse complement strand
CATACCTAAAGCCCTGCATGGCCTCCGCCCTTGAGGCCAGAATCATTCTTCTTGAAGTTAAGAAATCTGAGGCATTAATCCCATCTACGCTTGTCTATAATTTAATCAACCGCTGAAGCAGGAGCATGGTAGGGTTCGCTTCGTCCCATGATCAAGGCCACCGTGAGGTCTATGAGGCTGATGTTGGGGGTGGCCACGACGCCGCTGTTGAGTTTCCACAAAGCAGGAGTGGTGTTATGCCGCTTCAGCTCCTCAACGATATCCACTCCCATCTTTTTCGCTGACTCGACGGTTTGCCCGTCCACGATGCCGCCGGCAAGACAGGGAATATCCACTGAGCCGCCGGAAAATTGGGAGCCGGGACCATCGGTGCCATCGGTATCCACCGACGCGATTACGATGTTCTCACTTCCCGCAATTTTTAGGGCTGCCGAGAGGGCAAACTCCTGGTTTCTTCCCCCCATCCCCTTTTCTTGGCCCACGGTTACGACCAACTCCCCGCTGGAGAACAGGGCGCAGGGCGGTGCGAAAGGCTGGCCTCTCCGTTCGATCGTATTGGCGATCGCCGCCAGGTATATCCCCGCATGATAGGCTTCGATTTCCATCAATTCGTCCGCCAGCATCACCGGCTGAAAGCCCAGCTCCTCGGCCTTCCGCATGGCGGGTGGCAATTTTCCACTTTGCCTATCCCCGGGCATCACCCCGAAGATGCGAAAAGACATCTTTTCGAACTCCTTGGCCTTGGGCGTTTCTTCTCTGGGGTCGGCTTGCTCCAGGTATCTTCTGACGGCGGCTGGCACGGCCGCCCAGGCATCATAGTGCTTGAGGCTGTCAATAGCGTCTTGAAAAGTCGTAGAGTCAGGAAGGGTATGGAGCCAGAAGTTCCGGTGCATCAGTTGTCTATATTCGCCTGGATCGATGGCCAGGATATGAATCATTTTGGCCGGATGGATGTATCGGGAGATCCTGCCCCCCTTCATCCGGTCCAGGTGGTTCCGGATCGGATTAAGTTCCCTCGTCGTCATGCCGCGCTCGATCTGGGTGACCATCGTCGTTTGGCGCAAGTCTTCCACGGTTACGCCAGGCACCGGCATGGTCAGAAGTGAAGATACGCCATTGGCCACACAGGTAAAGACTACATCTTTCTCCGTCAGCTCTTTGGTTATTTCCAGGATCCGCTCGCATCCTTTGACACAGTCCTCGTCGGGAGTCGGATGTCCCCCGAGCGTAACGCCGATCCTTTTCAGGATTAGAGGATGGCCTTTCTTGTCAATGACGTGACCCCCAGCAAGCCGGTCGCCCAGGACATCCTCTATGGCCTTGGCCACGTTCTGGATGCCCTTGCCTGCTCCTAACACGTAGATTCTCCCGATTTTAGAGAGATCGTAAACCTCATCGCCAGACCTGGGGGAGCCGATGGGCTCAAATTCTTTATGGCCGACGATCAGCCTGCCGTTCTTTAGGCGAATGAGCTTGAGGGTGTTCGGGTATGGGTCCGCAGCTTGCAGCCCTGCTTCCAGAATCTGCACCATGGCTTTTCGGCCGGGCAAATTCCCGGTAGAGAGAAGAGCTTCCATGTTTTGAATGCGGGTCCCCATGGATGATTCTTAAGATACTTTCTTCCCGTAAAACTTAGATACCCAAGACCCCGCGTATTCGCCCTTTTCTCCCAACTCATCGGCTATGCGCAGGAGCCGGTTATATTTCACAATGCATTGCCGACAAGGAGGACCCGATTTTAGCTGTCCGGCGCCCTCCAGGACCGCCAGGTCGGAGATCGTGGCGTCTTCCGTCTCTCCCGAGCGCGAACTCAACATGGCCCCCCATCCTGCTTCCCGGGCAATGCGCATCGCCTCCAGCGTCTCCGTCAGGGTACCAATCTGGTTGGGCTTGATGAGTACGGCGTTGGCCGCTTTCAGTTTAATTCCCTTGCGCAGGCGGTTGGGGTGGGTCGTAAAAAAGTCGTCTCCCACCAGCTGTACCTTATCTCCAATCCGTTTGGTCAAAGCCTGCCAGCCCTCCCAATCTTCCTCCGCCAACCCGTCTTCAATGCTCACAATGGGGTAAGCCTCCACCCACTCAGCCCAAAGATCGACCATTGCCAGCGAATTCAGATTGCGCCCCTCCCCAGTGAGAGCATAATTTCCATTCTGATAAAGCTCGGAACTGGCTGCGTCGATCCCGATAAAACACTCCTTCCCGAGACTGTAGCCGGCTTTCTCAATGGCCGCGGCCATGAGTTCCACCCCCTCCTGGTTGGAGCCCAGAGACGGGGTATAGGGGCCGCCCACCTCCCGGATGCTGTACCCCTTCATCTCCAGGACTTCCTTCAATACCCGGTACACGTTGGCCCCAGCTTGTAGCGCCTCCTGAAAGCTGGAGACTCCTGAAGGGATCACCAGGTACTCCTGGAAGTCCACCGAACTCTGGGCATGCGCGCCTCCGGCGAGCATATCAAAAGCCGGCACTGGCAGCCGAAAGGGCCCTTCCCCCCCTAAATAGCGGTATAGGGGAGTTTTCAGGCTGGCGGCGGCGGCATAGGCTGTGGCGAGAGAGACCGCCAGAATCGCATTGGCCCCTAACCGGCTTTTATTGGAGGTGCCATCCAGGTTCAGAAGCTTTTCATCGATTTCTTTCTGCCGGGTCGCCTTCATCCCCTTCAATGCGGGGGCGATCAGCCGGCGAACGTTCTCCACCGCTTTGAGGACACCCTTGCCCTGGAAGCGTTTGGGATCTCCGTCCAGTAGCTGAATCGCCTCGCTGCTTCCAGTACTGATTCCAGCAGGCACGGCCGATTTCCCGTAGCTGCCATCAGCCAGAATCACCTCCGCCTCAACCGTAGGGTTACCAAGAAAGTTCAACACCTCCCGGGCCCAAATCCTTTCAATCGCCTCCGCGCTCGCCATTTCCTTTCTCCTTATCAATCATCAAGATAAAAAAATCAGGATCATCTCCAAATTAGTTGAGAGGCAAAAGCTGGTATATTGAAAATGCCCTGTGATTTCAGGGGCCCGGAAGAAAAGTCATCTTGCTGGCAATCATGAGGCACATATCTCTCCCTAACTGTGGCGGGGGGCTCTGCTATTTCTCCGAAGCTTTCTGATCACGCCCCCGCTG
>CAYQWO010000515.1:0-3125 GCA_964421095.1 uncultured Syntrophaceae bacterium | reverse complement strand
AAGAGGAAAGGGGGTGGTCAAAACAGCTTGATAAAAAATCCTTTAATCCTTCTGTGGAATTTGGGGACGTCGTTATTTTAGAGCAAGTGTATTTCTTTCATATTCACCGGACCATTTTTCACCGGTAACCTTTCAAAGGAGGAGAAGAGATGAAGTCGCTTAAATTATTATTCGTTTGTTTGATGGCCGTGGGTTTAATGTTCTTTGCATCTAACGGTTTTGCAAAGGACACCATTGTATATGGTACAACCGAAAAGGTGACCGACATGGACCCATCCAATGCCTATGACTTCCACACTTGGGAAATTTTTTACAACATTTATCAGGGACTTATGGGGTATCCGGCAGGGAAAACCAATCTGGTGCCCAATCTGGCCGAGAAGTATGAGGTCGTTGATGACGGTAAAGGCTACGTCTTCACGCTCAAACAAGGGGTGAAATTTTCAGACGGCACCCCCTTTGATGCCAATGCCGTTAAATGGACCATCGACCGGGTGATGAGAATTAAAGGTGATCCTTCCTGGCTGGTGACCGATTTTGTGGATAGGGTGGACGTGGTGGACAAAAACAAAGTGAAGTTCGTTTTGAAAAATGCGGTGGCCTATTTTCCCTCACTGGTTGCCACCCCCCCTTACTATCCGGTGAACCCCAATATTTATCCGCCGGACAAAATCGTGAAAGACCCTACAGAACTCGTAGGCGGAAAATTAGTTGGCCTGGGTCCCTACCAGGTGGTTTCGTTCAAACGAGACCAGGAAGTCATATTGGAGACAAACCCCAATTTTTACGGCCCGAAACCGAAAAACGATGTGGTTGTCATTCGGTACTTTGCGGATGCCACCACCATGCGCCTAGCCGTGGAAAAGGGGGAAATTGATTTTGCCTTCAAGTCGTTTAACCCTTCCGATATCAATGATCTTCAAAAATCACCCAAGATTCAAACCATCAAAGGTCAGGGGCCCTACATCCGCTACCTGTGCTTCCAGTGCAGGACTGCTCCGTTTACCAACAATATCGTACGGCAGGGAGTCGCTGCGGCCATCAACAGGCCGGAAATTATCAAGAAGGTGTTTCTCGGCCAGAATGCTCCGCTTTACTCCATGGTGCCTGCGGGAATGTGGACGCATGAGGAATCCTTCAAGAAGGCCTTCGGCGACGCGAACATCCAAAAGTCCAAAGAACTGCTGGCCAAAGCCGGCTTCAATGCAAATAACAAACTCAAGTTCGATTTCTGGTACACGCCCAGCCACTACGGGGATACCGAAGTGGACATGGCCGCTGTTCTTAAAGCCCAGTTCGAGGCCACCGGGGTGATGGAGGTCAGCGTCAAGTCGGCGGAATGGGCCACCTACAAGGAAAACTGGCGCAATCAGGTGATGCCCGTCTACCTGCTGGGCTGGTATCCAGATTACCTCGATCCGGACAACTACACTGCAGCCTTTGCCGGGACCGCCGGGTCCAAGGGGAATGGGATTTTCTTCTCCGACCCGAAATGGGATGCCATGTTTGTAGACGAGCAAAAGGACCCGAGTGAGAAAGCACGGGAGGCGATCTTTAAAAAGGTCCAGCAGATGTGGACCGTTGAGGTGCCCACAGCCCCCATCTTCCAGGGCAGCCTGTACCTGTTCGCCCAAAAGAATATGAAAGGCATTATGATTTCGCCGACTTTGCAGTTAAATTACGGTCCCATTGCAAAAGGAAAATGAGGGACCGAGCGCAGGGGATTCGTCCCTCGGGACGAATCCCATCTTTTTTTATGCAAACCTTTAGAGCATGAAAAATCTTCTTCGATACGTTATTGCCCGGACACTCCTTACCCTCCCCATGCTTTTTATCCTTCTGAGCATTGTCTTCGTGGTCGTGCGGGTCATGCCGGGCGACCCGGTTTCCGCCATGTTGGGCGGTCACGCCCCAGAAAAGGTCATCGAGCAGAAAAAAGAGGAACTGGGGCTGAACCGCCCGATGATCGTTCAATATGGAAGTTATCTGCTGCAAATTTGCCGGCTGGATCTGGGAGATTCCATGATCTTTAAACAGAGTGTGATGAGCGCCCTCAGTGACAAACTTCCTGCCACCGTTGAACTCACTTTTTTTGCAATGCTGATCTGTCTGCTGGTTGGAGTGCCTTTTGGGGCCTATGCGGCGGATAAGCGCAGATCAGCGCAAGATTACGGAATCAGGCTGTATGGAATCGTGATCTATTGTATCCCGGTCTACTGGCTGGGCCTGATGCTGCAAATGATTTTTGGCATTTGGCTGGACATCTTTCCCATCGCCGGAAGGACAGGCGCCCGGGTGTTTAGCTCCGGCTTTGACCGGACCGGATTGTATGTTCTGGATACGATTCTGGCGGGAGACTTTGAGGCGCTCAGGGATGTACTGATCCATTTGGTTTTACCGTGCGTTACGCTGGGTCTCGTGCTGTCGGGGATTTTTATCCGGCTGACCCGGGCAAACATGCTGGACGTTCTCAAAGCCGACTACATCCTGGCAGCCGAAGCCAGAGGCATCCATCACCGACGGCTGGTATACAAACACGCCCTCCTGAATGCGTTTGTCCCCATCTTAACGATGATGGGACTGCAGGTTGCGATTCTGATGGCAGGCGCTGTTTTGACGGAAACTACTTTTTCCTGGCCCGGAATGGGGCGGCTGTTGCTTGAAAGGATCTATCTCAGGGATTATCCGACGATTCAGGGAGTTATCGTCATCTTTGCGATGATTGTCGCGTTGGTCTCACTCGTTGTGGATGTCATTTATGCGTTTATCGATCCAAGGCTTCGCTATTAGGAGGTGATATGAAATATTCTCCCACCGCCGCATTGGGACAGCTCATTGGCCGCTTTACCCGCATGGGTCGTCAATACGGTGTGGAATGGTGGATCCTGGTAGCCGGTGCGATTGTGATCCTGGGCGTGGTCTCCATGGCCATGTTCGCAAATGTCATTGCGCCGTATAATCCTTTTGACCAGGATACCGGACCGCAGCTTGTTCCCCCGGGCTCCAAGCATCTGATGGGTACTGACAATCTCCAGCGCGATGTATTTTCCCGCATTATTTTCGGGGCTCGAACGATTTTAGGCGTAGCCATTCTGGCGGCCATCCTATCGTCGATCCTGGGCATC
>CAYQWO010000514.1:0-3139 GCA_964421095.1 uncultured Syntrophaceae bacterium | reverse complement strand
ACTCCATATTTTGTTGGAACTCAAAGGTAGCTCGTCTATCACTACCCCTAATGGAGCCAGAGCATCTGCCACGGCATTTCCTATGGCCGCGGGTACAGACATGCTGGAGGCTTCGCCCGCTCCTTTAGAACCCAGGGCCGTAAAAGGGGAGGGAGTTTCCAGATGGCCGATGTCGATCTGGGGCACCTCCATTGCCGTGGGGACGAGATAATCCTGGAAAGAGGCGGTCAGGCATTGGCCATTTTCATCGTAGGCCCATTCCTCGTAGAGGCTGCCCCCCAGGGCATGAGTACAGCTCCCCATCACCTGGCCTTCGACGATCATGGGATTAAGGATCGTGCCAGCATCGTGCACGCTGGCCCACTTGAGAATCTTGACCTGGCCTGTTTCAGGGTCCACCTCGACGACGATCGCCTCGGCCACAAACCCGTAGGTATTCGAGGAATTCACCCGGTCGAGGTCATCCGGCGGTTGGGATGTAGGCATGGAATATAGAGCGGTGCCATAAAGACCCGCATCCATTCCTTCGGGTATGGCGGACTGGTCCCAATGGGCAACCCCGGCCACGTGCCTCAGCCGGATGGACTTTTCTGGAGAACCCTTGACGAAAATCTTCCCCTCCTGCAGCACCATATCTTCGATGTTGGCCTCCAACAAATGGGCGCCAATTTTCAGCATCTTCTCCTTGACCTGCCGGGTGGCCTTGACCACCGCCGTCGTCCCTTGCGAGGCAAAACGGCTGGAGAAACTCCCCGTGGTGATGGAGTAGAGCCGATCATGGGTATCCACTACATCGCTGACCGTTACCTCCTTCGGGTCGATCCCCAACTCGTCGGCCACGATTTGAGCGATCACCGTCTCATGCCCCTGTCCCTGCGGGTTGGTGGCCACCATCACATGCACCCCTCCGAGAGGGTCTACTTTTACAATCGCTGACTCGCCTGACCCTGATTTCGGGCGCTCTTGCCTCCGCTCCTCGACAGTTTTCCCGATGGTGACGTAAGCGATGTTGGTGACCGAAGGGTCGACCACCGAGGCAAGACCGATGCCCATCAGCCTCCCCTCGGCCCGGGCTTTCTTCTGCATTTCCCTCATTTTCTTATAGTCGACCATATCCAGGGCCATCCGGAAGGCCTGGGGATAATCCCCCGCGTCGTAAATCCCGCCGGTCGCCGTGGTGTAAGGGAATTGGTTGGGCTGGATAAAATTTTTGAGCCGGACTTCAGCCGGGTCCATCCCCAGCTTGGCTGCGACCATGTCCACCAGTCGCTCCTCGCTGAAGTAAAGCTCCTGACAGCCATACCCGCGATTCGGTGCGGTCAGGCACTTGTTCGTGCCCACCACCAGCACCTCCCGATCCAAGTTTCTTATTTGATAGGCCCCAGTGTGATTTCCGGTGCTCCGGTAGGCACAGCCGGGCTCTGGGGGACGAATGTAGCCGCCCGTATTGTCGATGGCCTTATCCTTCAAACCGAGGATCGTTCCATCCTTCTTCACGGCTGCTTCCATGTACGTGACCCGGTCCGTTCCCGTGGAGCTGGCCAGCAGATGTTCTCGCCGGTCCTCGATCCATTTGACGGTTCCCTCGATCTTTTTCGCGGCCAGGGTTATTAAAGCCACATAAGGATACATTCCCGTCTTAGTACCAAAGCCGCCGCCGATGTCCGTGGGAACGATCCAGCGCATTTTGTTTTCCGGGATTCCCAGGGCAATGGATACCAGGGAGTGATTGACAAAAGGTCCCTGGTAGTTGTTGTAGATCACAAATTCTCCGGAGAAAGGATTGTAGGAGGCGATCACTCCATACGTTTCGATGGGGGTAGAGCCATACTTGGGGAATTTAAACTTTCCCTTTACGACCAGGTCTGCTTCCTGGTACGCCTTCTCCATATCGCCGTACTTGAAGAATCGATGGTTGTAGATGTTGCTGCCGATGTTATCGTGCAGGATCGGGGCGCCCGGCTTTATCGCCTCCTCGATGTCCACGACCGCAAGCAAAGGTTCGTAATTTACCTCGATCAAATCCAGGGCATCCTCTGCCAGGTACCGGTCATTGGCCACCACCACGGCCACCGGTTCTCCGACAAAGCGAACTTTATCTACGGCACAACAATAGTATTTGGGCGGAACCGAAACCCCCACGGGAAACGGCTGGGACATCCTGGCCACGTCTTCGCCGGTCAATATGCCGACTACTCCGGGAGACTGAAGCGCCTGGGAGACATCGATCCCCCGGATCCAGGCGTGGGGATATGGGCTTCTGAGGATGGCCGCATGTTTCATATTGGGCAACCGAATGTCATCCATAAAACAACCCCGGCCCACCAAAAGCCTAAGGTCTTCCTTCCTCTTCATGCTTTGGCCAACCCATTTCTTTTTTGCCTCAGGCATAGATTCTCTCCTTAAACGATTTTAGGGCTTGCTCGAAAAAGGCGCGCCCAACGAACCCGAATGAGTGTTCGTTCATTACCACAATTTAGACACTCTCTCAATAATTTCTCCACCTGTTCCAGATGCGCCAGCGATCTTAGAGTTAATTACGGAACCAGCCCAGTGTATGGATGGAATAATTGAGGGTTAACTTCCTTTTAAGGATCGGATCATAAAGTTCCCCGGCAAATTGATCCGCAAAAATGATACCCTCAGTCTTTAGGGGAGGGGTTCCAGAATAGATGGCAATCCCTTCCAGAGATCCCCGTACTTTCTGCTGGACCAGGCGAATTAGCTCTTCCGGGGGGAGGATGGTCGCCAGCGTTGACTCTTGGTACGGCACTTTCTTACCCCCCTTTGTGGCCCAGCTACGAATCCCGATCTCGTCCCAGTGATCTTTTATTTCTTCGTATTTCCACAGGCCGCGGGAGAGAATGGTAGGGCAGACCTGCTTCGATTTCAAAATATCCAGCCTTTCCAATTCCCGGTCCGTGTGGTCGCTCCCCAGGCCAACCCATACACCATGCTGGTTCGTCAGAAGGACATATTCAATCTCTCCGGATGTCTCATGGCCCTCCACATAAATATCTCCGTCCAGGGCAATGCCCTGGGGAGGCTTGGGATAGAAGGTGGGTACCGAGGGAGGGGGTTTGACCCCTTCTTTTTTCAATTCTTCGATATGTCTTTTGACCGCCGACTGATCCCGACC
>CAYQWO010000513.1:0-3142 GCA_964421095.1 uncultured Syntrophaceae bacterium | reverse complement strand
CGATTGACAAATTCAGAATTTTTATATATTGCATATCTCATATCGCCTATCTGGATAGGGAATAGGCCTCAGCGGAAAGGGCTTATTCATCTCGCCTCCGGAGATTCATAATTATTTGCCAAGAAAGGCCTTCCAGACAAGACGACTAACAGATAATAATGTGGAGAATCTCTAATGACCTAGCGGCTGCTATAAGCCTCGAAGCTCCGTACCGTAATCAAAGTCCCGGCAAGCCATTCTGCCGGGCTAAAAGGGGGAAAACATGAAAAAAGTACCAAAGCGCATTTTTTGTTTACTTCTGAGTTCCCTGGCATCATCGGTCGCCTTTGGGATATGGGGGACGGCCAGAGCCCAGGATTTTCCAACCCATCCCGTTGAGATTATTGTGGGATTCGCCCCCGGAGGGGGGACGGATCTCACCGCGCGGGCAGTTGCAACTCACGGGGGGAAATACATTGGACAACCGTTCGTTGTAGTGAATAAGGCGGGGGCAGCGGGAACGATCGCTTCTCAATATGTAGCGAGTGCGAAACCCGATGGATATACTTTGCTGGTAGCCGGCGGGAGCGAAACGACCTCGGTAGGGCACTTCCGAAAACTTCCGTACCACCCCATCAACGACTTCGAACCAGTTATCTGCCTTGTCCGCCAGGATATTGGCCTGAGTGTAAAAGCCGATAGTCCCTGGAAGACGATTCAGGATTTTCTGGCGGATGCCAAGAAGAACCCGGAGAAATACTCATATGCCTCTTCCGGGATTGGGGGTCTTTACCACTCCGCCGGGCTCGTGTTGGAAAAGATGGCCGGTGTGACTCTTCGGCATGTTCCTTTCAAGGGAGGAGCCGAAACTCTTTCCGCCCTTCTGGGAGGGCATGTGGACGTGGCGATTTCAGCGCCGGACGAGGCTTTTGCGCTTATCGAATCTGGAAAGATTCGATCCTTGGTTGTCTTTGGGGCAAAGCGCTCGCCCCTTATCGCGAATGTCCCTACCATGCAGGAAGTGGGATATGACTTTTATATGGGGAACATGAAAGGGCTCGTGGCGCCCAAGGGAACCCCGAAGGAAATTGTGGCCAAGCTCCATAACAGTCTGAAGAGGATGACCGAAGATCCCGGGTTCAAGGAATCCCTGGAGAAGGTAAAACTTGAACTGTATTACATGAACAGTGAAGATTTTGGGAAAGCCATGAAATTCATGTATGACCTGATCGGAGAGGCAGTTAAGAAGTAAAGTACACAGGGATAACTGAAATTGATCTATATCGACCGCATCGCCGGCATCGGGGGCATCGCCGGGGGAGTATCCCTACTCTATTTCGGCTCTGAGCTTGGAATAGGGAATTTACGTATGCCCGGCCCTGGTGCCTGGCCTTACCTGATTGGCCTGACGATAGCTTCGCTAGGAGGGTGGTTCCTGATTCGCCCCGATCCTACAGCTCAACCAGCCATTACCGGGAAATCCCGCTGGGGACGTCTTACCCTCGCTCTGCTTACCCTATTTGGGTACGTTTTAGCTTTAGCGCCTCTGGGATACCTGATGTCCACTACCCTCCTCTTACTGATCCAACTCCGCTTGGTGGAGGGCTGTCGCTGGAGAATCAGTTTGCTGTTGTCCCTTTCAGGGGCAGGGATTTCTTTTATCGTCTTTAACATCTGGTTAAAGGTCTCCCTTCCCGCCGGGATCATTCCGCTCCGTTGGAGCTGATCCGCAAGAAGAAAAGGAAATGCTGGGTTTCATAGGTCCTCTTTTAGGCGGCTTCGCCATTGCAGTCACACCTGAAAATCTATTTTCCGCTTTCGTGGGGGTTCTGCTCGGAACGGTCATCGGTGTCCTGCCTGGACTGGGTCCCACCGCCTCCATCGCCCTCCTTTTACCAGCAACGATTGGAATGAACCCGATCTCGGGCATCATCATGCTTGCTGGAGTTTATTACGGGGCCATGTATGGGGGATCGACCACCTCTATCCTGGTTAACATACCGGGCGAGGCTGCCTCGGTCATCACCTGCATCGATGGCTATCAGATGGCCAAGCAGGGTCGGGCCGGGCCTGCTTTGGGTATATCCGCTTTTGGTTCCTTCATCGGAGGAACCCTTGGGGTTCTTGCGGTGATGCTCATATCCCCCATCATAGCCGAGGCTGCGGTAAAATTTGGCCCGCCGGAACGTTTTGCCCTCCTCTTTTTCGCCTTCACTTTAATCGGTTATCTAGCTGGAAAATCTATGGCCCGCGGGTTATTTATGGGCGCCGTTGGACTATTCCTGGGAACGATCGGAATCGATGATATCCATGGAGTGGATCGGTTCACCCTCGGTACGCTGTACCTTCGCGACGGGATCGGTTTAGTTCCTTTGGCTATGGGCATATTTGGATTGGGTGAGATCCTGTATAACATCGAACAGCGGGAAGCCCAGATAACGGTTATGGAGACTCCCAAGAACCTTCTGCCTACGAGGCAAGATTGGCGGGACTCAGCCGCTCCCATCGGGCGAGGGGCCCTTTTGGGATTTGGGATCGGGGTTCTGCCCGGGGGGATGCCGGCCATCTCCTCCTTGATTAGCTATGCCGTAGAGAAGCGGGTAGCCAAGAATCCTGAGCGATTTGGGAGGGGGGCTATCGAGGGAGTAGCCGGGCCGGAGACGGCCAACAATGCCGCCACGGCGGGCGGGTTTGTACCTCTGCTCACCCTCGGAATTCCCACGAACAGCGTTCTGGCCCTGTTGCTTGCGGCTCTCATGTTGCACGGGGTCACACCGGGACCCCTTCTTCTTTTCAAGTATCCCGACGTCTTCTGGGGAACCATAGCCAGCATGTATATTGGGAATATCCTGCTCTTGTTCCTAAATCTCCCCCTCATTGGAGTATTCGTGCAAATACTTAAAGTTCCCTATCGTATCCTTTCGCCCCTCATTATCATGTTCGTCCTGCTGGGAGCTTACGCTCTGAACAATAGCATCACTGACGTCCTGGTGACCATTCTATTTGGCCTTCTTGGATATATCATGAAACGATATAACTTCGAGGTGGCTCCCTTGGTTCTTGCCTTCGTCCTGGGTCCCATGATGGAGACCAGCTTCCGACAATCATTGATTATGTCCCCTACGGCCAGCTTGGCCATCTTCTTCAGTCGTCCAATCTCGGG
>CAYQWO010000512.1:0-3197 GCA_964421095.1 uncultured Syntrophaceae bacterium | reverse complement strand
ATATCACCCATCGATGCCACAAACGAGAATTCCTCCTCAAATTCTCAAAGGATCGCTACCGCTATTTGCAGTGGCTGTATCAAGCCAGGACGCGGTATGGTTTCACGGTGTTGGACTCCCGGATGGGAGTGGGGTATACTGTATTAGGAGGACGACCCAATGAAGATTGAGATCGAGCGTGAAGACGATGGTCGCTGGATTGCTGAGGTGCCCGACCTTGCCGGGGTCATGGTATATGGGGAGACTCGGGAAGAGGCCATCGCGAAAGTTCAATCTCTTGCTTTGCGAGTGATTGCCGATCGCCTTGACCATGGCGAAGGCATTCCGGAACTCGACGAGCTCTTCGCGGTTCCGACATGACGGAGTGGCCTTCGCGCAAAGCCCGGCAGGTGCTTGCCGCTCTTCTACGCAGCGGATGGAGCATCAAGCGTGAGGCCAAAGGATCCCACCGTGTTCTTTCCCATCCAGGTTGGCCAGACTATGTCTTCGCATTTCACGATAATGAGGAAATCGGCCCGCGTATGCTTAGGCGAATTGCCAAGCGGACCGGACTGAAGCCAGAAGATCTGTAAATGCCGAATGATGGGTTACACTTGGGGGCGTTTTCGGCGCTTCAAGTGAGATCACTTGTTTCGAATGGGGTCGGGCCAAGCTAAGTATGTGATATGGCATGGAGTCCTGCAAAATTTGCCCTCTGAAATGGGCCTATAATGAGTTTTTCGAGGGCAAAAAGGCTGTTTTTCTCGGGGCCTGAACAATTCGCCCAATATGTAGGAGAATGGATCAGGGAGGGAGCACGGATCGTTTCCGCTGGCTGCGGCCCCAGTCCGCTGCATCTTAAAGAGATCGTCAAAAAGGTCAGAGAATTCGGTCAGAAAGAATGAGAAAAAATTTTCCATCTTAGAAAATTTGGAGCCCTGGAGCATTGAATGCGTGCCTATTTAGTCAGAAGACTTTTGGCGCTTATCCCCACCATATTATTTGCCACCCTGATCGTATTTGTGGTCATACGGGTGATCCCGGGTGACATTATAGATCAGATGATATCCCAGCACGACATCAGCGATCAAGAAGTCACCCGTCAAAGCATTGAGAAGGCCCTTGGCCTGGATGTCCCCATCCATGTACAGTACCTCCGGTGGATGAAAAATATATTTTTACAAGGCGACCTTGGGAGGTCCCTGTGGAAAGACACCAAGGTCACCGATGAAGTGATGGCCAGATTGCCCGTAACCTTTGAGCTCAGTGTCGTGGCTTTTATTTTTTCCCTTATCCTGGCTATCCCGATTGGCGTCTACTCCGCAATACGCCAGGATACGGCGGGCGACTATGCCGGGCGGACGATCTCCATCCTGGGGATTGCGGTCCCCAATTTCTGGTTGGGAACAATGGTTATCATCTATCCGGCGATCTGGTGGGGCTGGGCCCCGCAGATAGAATTAATCTCTTTCTGGGAGAATCCTATTGGAAATCTGAAACTGTTCATCCTTCCGGGCGTTGTTCTGGGTTTTGCCTTGTCCGGGGTCACCATGAGGATGACGCGAGCCATGATGCTGGAGGTGCTCAGGCAGGATTATATCCGGACCGCCTGGGCAAAAGGTCTCAGGGAAAAGGTGGTCATCTTAAGGCACGCCTTGAAGAATGCCCTCATCCCGGTCGTCACCTTAATCGGTCTTTATATACCTGTCCTCATAGGAGGTACAGTTATTATCGAGCAGATATTTGTCTTACCGGGGATGGGTCTCCTGATGTTTGACGCCATCAACCAGAGAGATTATCCCATCATCACGGGCCTCATGCTCATTATCGGTTTCGTGGTCCTGGTGGTCAACCTGGTGATCGATCTTAGCTATGGTTTCCTCGATCCAAAGATTCGGTACAAGTAATTTCATCAGGGGCGTTGTTTATGGCCAACAGTTCCGTTAGCATTGATGTAGGACATGTCTTCGCGCCAATTAGGCGTGGTTTTTTCGCGGATTTTTTTATCAGGCTCTTCCAGGAAAAGCACCTGGGCGCCGTAGGAGGAGTCATTTTTCTGATCCTCCTTCTCACCGGCATCTTCGCCGATTACTTGGCCCCCTACGGGTACAATGAAATTAATCCCATCGATGCCCTGAAGCCCCCCTCCTCCAAATACCTCCTGGGAACCGATAACCTCGGCCGGGACATGCTCAGCCGAATCATTTACGGGGCCCGGTTATCGGTGATCGTAGGCTTTGCGGCCACGGCCCTCTCCATCGTCATCTCCACAATCATCGGCATCACCACCGGATTCTTCGGCGGCAAGTACGATATGGTGGTGCAGCGATTTGTGGACGGCTGGATGTGCTTTCCAGGCCTGGTGATTCTTATTGTCGCCGTTTCCGTCATCGGACCGGGGATGTGGCAGATTATCTTCGTTCTGGCTCTGCAATTCGGAATCGCCGGTTCCAGGATCATCCGCGGGGCCACAATGTCCACCAAGGAAAACATGTACGTGCGTGCGGCGGACGCAATCGGGGCCTCCACCTTGAAGTTGCTCGTTCGTCACATCCTGCCCAACATTATGGCGCCTATTATCATCCTGTTTACAACCCGCATTGCGGCCATTATCCTGGCCGAGGCCAGCCTGAGCTTCCTCGGTCTGGGCATACCGCCGCCGGCCCCGAGCTGGGGAGGAATGCTGAGTAGCACCGGACGCCAGTATATGCTCATTGCGCCCATGATGGCTTTGCTTCCAGGGCTTGCCCTGACCATTGTGGTTTACGGGATCAATGTCTTTGGAGATGCCATGCGCGACCTTCTTGACCCGAGGTTGCGAGGGGGAGGCGGGAGTTATTCCGTCAAACGGAAGAAAGCGGATCGAAGAAGTAGCAGTATAAGAAACCTGTTTTCCGGAGAAAGGGGAGGGGGGAACTGACGGACTGGGGCTTGTTTCCTCCCTGAGGGAATGGTCCTATCAATTTACTTAAGCCAAAAGGAGGTGGAAGATGAAAAAGGGATTCATCTTAACTTGGCTACTCCTGCCCGCATTGATGCTCGGGCTGTTTCCTGATGGAACCCGAGCGCAGGATCCGCAGTACGGCGGCACCCTCAGATTTTTGGATATGGCTCCCGCACTCAATCCCTTGTCCTGGGATAACGCCGACTGGGTGTGGAAGCACGGACACGATACGGGATTCTATATGGAGCACCTTATTATGGGTGATCTTCAGAAA
>CAYQWO010000511.1:0-3228 GCA_964421095.1 uncultured Syntrophaceae bacterium | reverse complement strand
GTTCATCTCCAAATTAGTTGGCCAAATTTTTGATGAAAGCTTGCCAAGGGCCCGGTCGGAGACTCGACTCTACGAGATGACTTTTCTTCCGGGACCCTGAAATCACAGGACATTTTAAATATACCAGCTCTTTGGCCTTCAACTAATTTGGAGATGATCCAAATTATAAAATTATACATTTGGGATATTTCTCAGTGTCCTCTGTGGTGAATGATTATAATTTCCTGATATAAACTTCCCGCGGCTTGACCCCATCGGCCGGGCCGACAACCCCTTCCTGCTCCATCTTCTCGATCATCCGCGCCGCCCGGTTGTAACCCACCCGCAATTTTCTCTGCAGCATGGAGATCGAAGCCTGTCTCGAATCAGCTACCACGGCGACAGCCTGATCGTACATTTCGTCGAACCCGTCAGATTCAGCCCCTGGGGTTTCCTCTTTGGGCTTCAGAATGGAGTGGTCGTATACCGGGTGCCCCTGCTTTTTCCAGAATTCTACGAGTCTCATGATCTCCACCTCGGATACATAGGCTCCATGAACGCGCACCAGGCGCGATGTGCCCGGGGGAAGGAAGAGCATGTCGCCCGAGCCCAGAAGGTGTTCAGCGCCGTTGGCGTCCAGGATGGTGCGTGAATCGGTTTTGGAGGAGACCTGGAAGGAGATGCGCGTAGGGAAATTGGCCTTGATGACCCCGGTGAGCACGTCCACCGAAGGCCGCTGGGTGGCGATAAGCAGATGGATTCCCGCTGCCCGGGCCATCTGCGCCAGGCGAGTCAGGGATGCCTCCACGTCCCGCGCCGAAACCATCATGAGGTCGGCCAGTTCATCGATGACCAGGACAATGTAAGGGAGGGGGGCGAGATTTTCCCCAGTGCGGTCTTCCAGGCCCTCGGTCTCTTTCAGGAGAGGCCCGCCTTTGCGGCGCGCCTCCTTCAGCTCCTTTTCCACCCTCTGGTTATAGCGTTCGATGTTGCGTACGCCTTTTTCGGCCATTAGCCGGTAGCGGATCTCCATCTCCTCCGTGGCCCACCGGAGAACCTGAGCTGCCGCCTTCGGGTCATAGACCACGGGATGGAGAAGATGCGGAATTCCATCATAGACGGAAAGCTCCAGGCGCTTGGGGTCAATCATCAGCAATTTCACCTCTTCGGGGTCGGCCTTATAAAGGAGGCTGCAGACCATGGAGTTTAGGGAGACACTCTTGCCTGTTCCGGTGGCCCCTGCCACCAGGAGATGAGGCATCTTTGCCAGGTTGGTCACAAAGGCATTGCCAAAAATGTCCTTGCCTAAGGCGAGGGTGAGCTTTGGCTCGGCCTGGGAGAATTCTTCGCGGGAAAGGATGTCCTTCAAATACACAGGTTCCCGGACGGAGTTGGGAATCTCAATGCCCACCGCGGCCTTTCCAGGAATGGGGGCCACGATGCGCACGCTGATGGCGCGCAGGGCCAGAGCTAAGTCATCACTGAGGCTGACGATTTTATTGATTTTAACCCCCGGGGCCGGTTCATACTCAAACATGGTGATCACCGGGCCGGGCCTGACCTCTACCACCCTTCCCTCCACACCAAAATCGGCAAGCTTTTTTTCCAGAATCTTGGCGTTGGCCAGCAGGCTTTCTTTATCGACTTTTATCTCCACCTGCTCGGGGCTTTCCAGCAGGGTAAGAGGGGGGAGCACATAAGAACCACGGAATTCCAGGAAGGGAAAATGCTCTTGCTTTTCCACCACGACTGGTGGGTGCTCCTCAGGAGGTCCTTCTTTTTCTTCCGCTCCTTCTTTCTTAATGATCAAGGGAGCCGTAGTCTCCTTTTCTCGCTTGGGCACCTTGATTCCTTCTTTCTTTTTCAGCCGGCGACCTTGCCAAAAACTCTGTCCCTTTTCTACGGCTAGCCCATAGAGGCGGCTCACCCCCCTGCCCACTTTTACCCAGGAGAGATCGGTCAGAACCATCATCGAGATGACCAGAACCAGCACGAAAACGAGCAAAGCCCCGCTAAGATTCAGGTATCGATCGGCTACCCCGGCGAAGAGCTGTCCCAACGCTCCGCCACTGTCAAGCATCGACCCTAAAATATTTATCTTTCCCGCCGCCAGAGAAAGCAAAGCGCTGGCCGAAATCAATAGGCCTACAAAGGAAGAAATTTTTGTAGCCCGGTAGCGGATTTCGGGGAAAAGGAAAAGTTGAAGACCAACGAGAACAAAGAACAGCGGCCACAGAAAGGCGATCAAACCAAAAGTTTGGAAAAAGACGTCCGCAAGATGAGCGCCGACCACCCCCACCAGGTTGGTGGCTTTTTGAGGTTCAGAAACCTGATTATTGAAGGAGGGGTCGTCCGGGTTGTAGGAGAACAAGCTGAGGGCTACGAGGACAGCGCCGGCTAAAAGGATAATCCCCAGGATTTCCCTTTTCAGACTGGACCGCCCTGAAGTGGATAATCTGCCCATTTTTAAAGATGATAATAAAGAAACCCCCGGATGTCAAAAGAAAAGAGTTTAATTCTGGAGGTTGCGAATGATCGTTTCCCGTACCTGGACCATCAAGGGGCGGGCCTGGCGCTGGGAAAGGCCCTGGGTGAGGATGGGTTTAGCGACATAAATCATGATAGTCCCGGGCCAGAAACACCAGCCAGTTCGGGGGAGCATCTCATAGGTGCCGGAAATGGAGACCGGGACGAGCGGAGCCCGGGCTTTCAGGGCCAAGAGAAACGCTCCTCCCTTGAATTCTTTCACCTGCCCGTCTGGGCTGCGCGTCCCCTCCGCAAAGACCATGATCGAAGTTCCGTTCTTCAGGAGGGAGGCTGCCTGCATCAAACTCTTCACGGCTGATAGAGCGCTATCCCTGTCGATCAGAATATGCCCAGAAAGATACAGGCTCCATCCAAAAATGGGGAACCAGATCAGCGATCTTTTGGCGATGAAACGTGCGGGGAACGGCAGGGCGGATATAATCCCGGGGATGTCGAGAATGCTCATGTGATTGGATATGAGGATGTAAGAATGGCTCTTCTCCAGGTTCTCCAGACCCTGCACATTCAGTTGAATGCTGTTGGTGCGCAACAGCCATTTTGCCCATGTCTTCTCGAAGGCTGAGAACCAGCGGCCGGAACGGTCCAAAAGAATAGCGGTTAAGGCTGGCGGAGCCAGGATACAGGTGTAGACCGCTGCCGAAAAGATCAGGAATAAAGCTCTAAGGAAAGCATTGAGCTGGAAGGAATGTTTGGAGTTCATGG
>CAYQWO010000510.1:0-3235 GCA_964421095.1 uncultured Syntrophaceae bacterium | reverse complement strand
CAACCTTCACTTCCATCTTGGGAAGGGAATTCAGCAGGGCGATGGTATAGGGATGGACGGGGTTATTGAAGAGCTCTCGGGTTACGGCGCTCTCCACAATCTTTCCCGCATACATCACCGCTACCCGATCACAAACACGGGCGATAATGCCAAAGTCATGCGTGACCACGATCATGGTAAGATTTGCCTGCTGTTGGATCTCCTTCAGAAGGCTGAGGAACTGGGCCTGGATGGTCAGATCAAGAGCAGTGGTTGGTTCATCGGCAATAAGAATGTCTGGCTGGCAGGATAACGTCATGGCTCCCGAGATTCTCTGTCTCATTCCCCCGCTCATCTGATGCGGGTACTCTCTCATCCTCACCTCCGGAGAAGGGATGCGGACAAGTCTCAGCATCTCTACGACTTTCTCCCATACAGCCAGCTTGCCCAGTTTCTGGTGTATGCGTATTGGCTCGGCGACCTGCTCACCAATGGTGAAGAGCGGATTGAGGGACATCATGGGATCCTGGAGAATCATGGTTATGCGTCTGCCCCGGATTCTGGTCATCTCTTTTTCGCTCTTCTTCAGCAGGTCCTCACCTTCGAGCAACACCCTTCCCCCGACAATACGCCCTGCCGGCCGGGGCACGAGCCGCATAACGGAAAGGCAGGTTATGCTCTTACCACAGCCGGATTCCCCCACAAGACCCAGTGTCTCTCCCTTCTTTAATTCGAAGCTGACCCCATCGACTGCCTTGACCACGCCGCGACTGGTATAAAAATAAGTCTTGAGATCGTGAACCTCAAGGGTGTTATGGTTGGAAATCATTCTCACCTTTTCCTTACACTTAAACTGAGCGATTTTTTTAAACCACAGAGAACGCAGAGAATAATTTTCTAGTCAAAAAAACGAAATAGGTCAATCTTTTCTCTGTGTTCTCATGTATTAAATTCATCAGCCAGAGGGTTGCATCGTTTTCACTTAACGAGTGCACAGAGTAAAGCAGAGAAAAAGGAGTTTATTCCCTTGATTTATCTTGAATTTCCTCTGTGCCCTCTGTGGTGAATCGCCTTTTTTAGGTTACAATTGCCGGAATTTTGGGTCCAGGCGCACGCGCAGCCAGTCTCCCAGAAGATTACAACTCAGGACGACCAGGAGAATGGCGATCCCCGGCCAGGTACTTACCCACCACGCAGTGAACATCATTATCCGTCCATCGGCCACCATTGACCCCCAGGCAGGTTCAGGCGGCGGCACTCCCAGCCCGAGAAAGCTCAAAGAAGATTCCATTATAATTACGATCCCCAACTGGAGAGTAGCCAGGACAACCAGGGTGTTGACGATATTGGGAAATATGTGCCGCAGCATAATTCGTGCCTTCCCGGCCCTGGCCACGATCGCCAGCTTGATAAAGTCCGCTCCTTTAATCCGGAGCACCTCACCCCTTAATACCCGGGCGTATCCCGCCCAGCCCAATATCGCCATGATAAGAATGATGTTATGCTTACTTGGACCGAGGACCGCGGCTAAGGCAATGGCGATCATTAAATACGGCATGGATAAAAACATATCGGTGATCCTCATCAGGATCGCATCTACCCATCCGCCCAGATATCCCGATAGCAGGGCAATCGTGGCCCCCAGGGCACCGGCAAATACGACAACGGCAAACCCCACTTCAAGCGAGATCCTGGCCCCTCTTATGATCCGGCTTAAAATATCCCTTCCAAAGCCGTCGGTACCCAAGAAGTATTTGGTGCTGCCCCCCTTCTGCCAGAACGGTGGAGATTTGGCTGCACTTAGGTTCGTCTTCATCGGGTCCCGAGGTTCAATGTAGCTGCCGAATACTCCGCAAAATAGAAAAAGAAGCAAGATGGCCACCGGAATCCAAGGAATTCCCCGTATCACACGCCGCATCTTGATTAAACGAAAGCGATCCAAAACCTGGACGGTTTCTCTGGCTTCCTTACCGGGTTGAAAATTTAACAACCCCTTCTCCCTGACTACAGATTACTGATATTTGATCCTGGGATCTATATATGCGTAGAGAATGTCGACAATAAGATTGGTGAAGACAAAAAGCGCCGATGAAACAAGTACACATGTCTGAACCATCGGGTAATCCCTGGCAAAAATAGAATCCACGATCAGGCGTCCGATACCCGGCCAGTTAAAAACCGTCTCCGTAATCACTGTGCCGTTAAGTAAAGTGACAATATTTAGTGCAGCCAGGGTTACCACAGGTATCATGGCATTTCTGAAACCGTGCTTCAGGATGACCAGCATTTCCGGAACCCCTTTGATCCTGGCCATCTTGATGTATTCGCTATCCAAAATATCCAGCATGGCCGAACGGCTTAACCGGGTTATGGCGGCGGTGAAATACCAGCCAAGAGTAAAAGCGGGCATAAGCAGATGCTGCCAGCTACCCATTCCGGAAGTGGGGAGCCAGCGTAATATGACCGAAAAAAGCAGCATAAGCATAAGCCCAACCCAAAATACGGGCATCGACTGTCCGGCAAGTGCGAAAGCCTTGCCAAAATTATCAAACCAGCCCCCGGCCCTGACCGCGGAAAATATGCCTGTCGGAATGCCGATGATCAGAGTAAACGTTATGGCTGCTCCGCCCAGCAAAAGAGTGTTCGGAAAACGCATAAGCCACACTTCCAGGCAGGGCTTACCCCATCGGATGGAGGTCCCAAAATCGCCTTGGACGGCCTTGGAGATAAACAGCCAGAATTGCACGTGCAAGGGTTTTTTTAAGCCGAGCAGAACTCTGAGAGCTTCGATATCTTCCGGTTTGGCGTCCGGCGAGGCCATGAGCAAAGCAGGGTCGCCGCTCAGATGGGCCAATAGGAACACGATAACACTAATCCCAACAATACAAATAATTGCCTGAAAAATTCTCCTCAAAATATAATTAAACATTTGAATTCACTTTCAGTTTAATTTCAAGGAAAGATGTTCCACGTATTAACAGGATGCGGAAAAACTCCAATTTACCGTCACTCCCGCGAAGGCGGGAGTCCAAAAGGCATTGAAAAAACTGGATTCCTGCTTCCGCAGGAATGACGATATAAGGGCAAAAAGTGGTTTTTCAGCAAACTTTAAACGAAATAGGCGTTGGGGCAGGCTTTTTTAAAGGCCGCCTTGCTGAAAGCCTGCCCGTCTCCATTTTTCCCTCAATCTTTCAACTTGATATACTCAAAACGGATCGGAAAAATCAACCCCGGTACCGGATTGTACGACTCAACC
>CAYQWO010000509.1:0-3250 GCA_964421095.1 uncultured Syntrophaceae bacterium | reverse complement strand
AACGATTTTAGGCGTAGCCATTCTGGCGGCCATCCTATCGTCGATCCTGGGCATCAGCATGGGATTAATCTCCGGATATGCGGGTGGGGGATTCGATAAGGTTTTATCCCTTGTGATGGATTCGCTTTATTCGTTTCCGGGCCTCATTCTGGCCATTGCCTTTGCCGCCATGCTGGAGCCGGGTGTTACCAATATCAGCATAGCGGTGGCGGTTATCTATATTCCAACCTATTTCCGGCTCGTACGGGGGCAAACGCTCACCATCAAGCAAGAGCTTTACGTCGAAGCCGCCAGGGCCATTGGCACCCCCCGCATCACCATTTTGTCGAAGTACATATTTCCCAATGTGATTGCCACCACGGCGGTGGTGTTTACCATGAACGTGGCGGATGCCATCATGACTGAGGCGGCATTAACTTACCTGGGGCTTGGACTGCCTCCCAGCGTGGTCGACTGGGGCATGGATCTTGCCATGGGGAAAAAGTTTCTCCCTTCGGGCCAGTGGTGGTTGATTACGTTTCCGGGGGCCATGATTTCGCTCCTGGCAGTGGGATTTACCATGTTAGGGGAAGGGCTTTCCGAGATCCTGAACCCCAGATTGTTGGAACGTTAGCGTGAACACGAATATTCTTGAAATCGAAAACCTGCACGTGCATTTTCCCATCTATATCGGAACGGTGCACGCTGTTGAAGATGTAACCCTTGAGATCAAGCAGGGCGAAGTCATGGGGCTGGTGGGAGAATCCGGTTGCGGCAAATCCACCTTGGGTTTTTCCATCCTCAGGCTTCTCAGGCCTCCGGGACTCATCGCGGGGGGGGAGATCCGTTATCATGGCGACGATATCGTGAAAATGAACGAACAAGAGCTCCTGGCCATCCGGGGCAAACGGATTGCCATGATTTTTCAGGATCCGCTCACTTCACTCAACCCGCTCTTTCGCGTAGGAGACCAGTTTGTCGAAACCATACAAACCCATGAAAACGGGGTTTCAAAAAAAGAAGCCGTTGAACGTGCGGCAGACATGCTCAAACGACTGGGGATTTCACCGGATAGGCTTTACGAGTACCCACATCAGATGTCCGGCGGTATGCGCCAGAGAATCATGATTGGAATAGCCCTCGTGTTGAATCCGGATCTGCTCCTTGCCGATGAACCGACCACGTCGCTGGATGTGATTGTTGAAGCCCAATTCCTGGATCTTTTAAACGAGCTGCGGGAACAGTTCAACCTGACCATTCTTCTCATCTCCCACAATATTGGTATCGTTGCGCAGATGGCCGACCAGGTCACGGTCATGTACGGCGGTCGCCTGGCGGAAACCGGCAAGGCCGAAGCCCTTTTTGCCGACCCGAGACATCCCTATACCCAGGGACTTCTGGCTTCCATACCCAATATCAAACTGGATCAACCGAAGCTTCACTCCATGCCGGGAGCCCCGCCGGATCTGGTGGACCCTCCTTCCGGTTGTGTATTTCACCCTCGCTGCCCGTACGTTATGGACAAATGCCGCGGAGAGATCCCGCCGTCCTTTAATGATCAAGACCATCGGACCGCGTGCTGGCTCTATGGATAAGGATATGGAGAAGCTTCTCGAAATAGAGAATCTGATAAAGCATTTCCCGGTGGACAAGGGGTTCCTTGCGCAATTGTTTTCGAAAGAAAAGCGGGTGGTTCACGCCGTGGACGATGTTTCATTTTTTATTCGGGAGGGCGAAGTACTGGGGCTTGCCGGGGAGAGCGGCTGTGGGAAGACCACCACCGGAAGATTGATTTTGAGGTTGCTGGAGCCCACCTCCGGAGAAATTTTATACCGGGGAACGTCCATTTTCCAGAATACGCGAGAGGAGATGCGCCGGTTGCGCGAAAAAATACAGGTCATCTTTCAGGACCCTTATGCATCGTTGAGCCCCCGCATGAGCATCGGCGCATCCATTGGACATCCGCTGAAAATCCACACCTCCTATGCGCCGGCCGAAATCAAGGATAGGACCCATGAGATCATGGAAAAGGTAGGGCTTTCACCGGCTGGTTTTTTGGCCAGAAAATATCCTCACCAGCTCTCCGGCGGACAGCGGCAGCGGGTGGTTATCGCCAGAGCCTTGATTACAAATCCGGATTTTGTGGTGGCCGATGAACCTATCGCCATGGCCGATGTTTCCGTCAGGTCCATGATCCTGGAACTGATGATCCGGTTGAAGGAGGAATTCGACTTGACGTATCTATTTATCACCCATGATCTGGCCACTTGTAAATATATCTGTGACCGGATTGCGATCATGTATCTGGGGCAAATCATCGAAATCGGTCCGTTGAATGAGGTGTTCCAACACCCGATTCACCCGTATACTATTTCATTGATGGCGGCGGTTCCGGTCCCTGATCCCAAGTTCAGGCGCAAACACCCCATCCCGAAAG
Source organism: uncultured Syntrophaceae bacterium (assembly GCA_964421095.1). Classification (GTDB taxonomy): domain Bacteria; phylum Desulfobacterota; class SM23-61; order SM23-61; family SM23-61; genus CAYQWO01. Next base: position 834 of record CAYQWO010000509.1, on the reverse strand, counting down.
GAGAGATTCCCAGTACCATCGATCCACCATCGGGGTGCCGGTTTCATCCTCGCTGCTCCTATGCGAAATCCTGTTGTTCTGCTGAAAAACCGTGGCTGGAGCAAGTGGGAGGAGATCATTGGGTGGCCTGTTACGTGCGGCCGAACGTAGGTGCCTAACCATGGACAGTTTTTTAAGATTGGGTTTTTGCAGCAAACGAATTGGTAATTCTACTCCTATGTTTCCAGCCCATATATATATCGAAAGACGAAATCGCCTAAAAACGGATATCAAATCCGGTATCCTCCTGTTTTTAGGTAATGCAGAAAGCCCCATCAATTATCCCGATAACCATTATGCCTTCAGGCAGGACAGTTCATTTCTTTATTTCTGGGGCATCGATGTGGCGTGTTTAGCCGCCATCATCGACATCGATGGGAACCGGGAAATTCTCTTCGGTCGTGAAAGGAGGGAGGAGATGATGAAATATAGGATAATTCTTTTATCGTTTGTCTTTCTGGTTGTGGTTGCCGGGACTCTTCTGGTTGCTGGCAATGGCCCGGTTGATCAAAGCAGCGCAAGGAAAAATGCAGCCAAATCTGTTGAACAACCATCCTGGGAATGCCCCATTGCGGCCGGTATCTGGTATCCGACCGATGGCCCTATTCCGGAAAAACCCATGCGCTATTATCGAGTAAGATGCTGGCCGGGCTGTCATACCGGCAGCACTTATGGTAAATACCCGGACAAAACCCTGAACGACACACCCATCTGGCCGACTTCAACCATAGATGTGCACTCGACAGTTTCGCCAAAAAAGGAATAACACAGTTGAACCGGCGAACGACGACGGAC
>CAYQWO010000508.1:1721-3252 GCA_964421095.1 uncultured Syntrophaceae bacterium | reverse complement strand
GTGGATAATCGGATCATCGCGGCCTCGAATAAAGACCTGAAACAGGCGGTGGAAGCGGGAGCTTTTCGCGATGATCTCTACTATCGCTTGAACGTGATCACCATCCCCATACCGCCGCTGCGGGAGCGAAAAGAAGACATTCCCTTGCTGGTAGACCATTTTCTTGCGAAACACCGCGAGGCGTTTAAGAAAAAAGTCAGCAGGGTGAGCGAGGGGACGCTGCAGCTGCTGATGAATTATTCCTGGCCGGGAAATGTGCGGGAGCTTGAAAATGCTCTCGTCCGGGCGCTGGTCCTCTGCCCCTCTGATTGCCTCGAGGTGGGGGACCTGCCTGAAGAACTCCGGGGAGAGGAAAAGGGGAAGGAAGCGAGAGTTCCAGGGGATAAGGAAGAACTCAAACGGATGAAGAAGGAAGCCCAGCAAAGGATCAAAGAGGAGATTGAGAAAAAATTCATCATCGAAGCCCTGAGGCAGGGAGAAGGAAATATCTTGCGCTCGGCCGTGAAGGTAGGCATGGATCGCAGACAGTTTCAGAATCTGATCAAGAAATATGGAGTCTCCAAGAATAACTTTATGAATGAATAATGCGAAAAAAGTTATCGCATTCTGCGAAAAAAAATTTCGCAGGAACTAACTAAAGGAGAATTCAACAAAAATTGATTTTAACCCGCCCTGTACGGAAAAATTGGGTTTTTCCCAAATCTCTCCCGCCCCTTTCCTAAAAAAATTCTTCAATAAAATTAAAAAATTATAAATTTGATACCATCCTCCCGACTGGCCTGGATTTTGCTCCTTTATTTATAAATTTGGACGTAGATAATCGCGGCTTGTATTATAAATGTTTTTAAAAAAAATCTTTCTGCGTAAAGCGGCGAAAATCAGCGTCCCAATAAATAATTAAAGGAGAATATGATGGCCATCGGAGAACTCATCCGCAATATCCGAAAAAGGGAGTCCAGAACGAAGCCGGGGCCGGCCGAACCCTATTACCCGCCGACGCAGAACGTTCCCATCGGACTTCCCAAACAGGTGGAGAGCCTCTGTCCGGCATGTCGTAAATTGATCCCGGCAAAAATTCTCGAGAAAGATGGAAGAGTATTCATGGAGAAGACCTGCCCGGAGCACGGGTTCGTGCAGGACCTGGTGTATTCCAACGCGGAGCTCTATAAAAAGGCTGAGCGTTGGACGTATGAGGATGGGGACGGAATCCTGAACCCCCAGATCACCGGAGCAAAAATTTGCCCGGACGATTGCGGCCTCTGCGACCTGCACATCAGTCATGCCGCCGTGGCCAACGTGGATTTAACCAATCGGTGCAATTTGCGCTGCCCGATCTGCTTTGCCAACGCCAACGTGCAAGGGTACGTGTACGAGCCGAGCTATGAACAGGTGCTGGAAATGCTCACGACGATCCGGAATATCAAGCCGGTTTTTCCCCCGGCCGTGCAATTCTCCGGCGGCGAGCCGACTATCCACCCGCGGTTCTTGGATATCCTGAAGGCGGCCCGGTCCATGGGATTCACCCATATCC
>CAYQWO010000508.1:0-1711 GCA_964421095.1 uncultured Syntrophaceae bacterium | reverse complement strand
CATGGGCTTCAGTCACCTGCAAATCGCCTCCAACGGCCTGCGCATCGCCAAAGACCTGGAATTTGCCCGGAAGTGCAAAGAAGCCGGCCTCTACACGGTCTACCTCCAATTCGACGGCACGGGAGATGACGTCTACCGAAAGACCCGGGGCTTGTCTGGCCTCTGGGAGCTGAAGCTCAAGGCGGTGGAGAACGTCCGCGAAGCAGGATTGCGGATCGTCCTGGTGCCCACGATCATCAAAACGGTCAATGATGAACAGGTGGGGAACATCCTGCAGTTCGCCGTCGACAACTCTGACGTCATCAGCGGCATCAGCTACCAGCCCGTGGCCTTCACCGGGCGGATCTCGACGGAAGAGCGGGAACGGCAGCGCTATACCCTTTCCGACTTGGCTCAGGATATCGAGCGGCAGACCGGCTATTTGAAAGCCCAGGAGGATTGGTATCCCCTTTCCGTGACCTCTCCCTTCTCCAAACTGCTCAGCGCGATCTGGAAGTATGCAGTGATGAAGATCACCTCCCATGCGGATTGCGGGATCGGCACCTATATCTTTGTCAATTCCAAGACCAAGAGTGTTACCCCGATCACCAAGCTGCTGGACATCGAGGGATTCACCATGGGCCTGAACAAATTAGTGAAGCAGAAAATTTCCCACATCCGCTCCCTGACCGCCTTAAGCGCGCAGCACCTGCTGAAAAGGTATTTCCGGCCGCAGGAGGCCAAGGACGGGATGACCCCCGAAATCTGCCTGGAGCTTTTCCAGGGGGTCGTGGACAAGGAGGCCCAGAGGCGCGTCGACCTCATCTATAACTGGAATATGCTGCTCGTGGGCGGCATGCACTTTCAGGATTCTTACAATTACAACGTGGACCGAGTGAAGCGCTGTGCCATCCATTACGCCGCCCCCGATGGCCGCCTCTACCCGTTCTGCACCTACAACTCCGGGCCCGTTTTTCGGGAGAAGATTGAGCGCCAATTTTCCATCCCCCTGGAAGAGTGGCGCCGGCAGCACCGGGAAATGGAAGAAGCCGATTATTTTTTCTACCGCCAGTAAGATCTTCTTAGACCCATTCTGAAAATTCTGCACCAGGAAAAAGGGAGACCAAAAATAGTCTCCCTTTTTTTCTGGAATTTTATGGCGGCGGGGTTTGAGGGTCAGGCCTTGCTTTTTGATATTGCATGGGAAATTGGGCTGCGATGGCCTTATAGGGGGAAGGGAACTCGATGAAAATAATCAGTTTAGAAAAATATATATGGGGAAGGAAGCATAGGTGCTAAAACAACTTGTGGAAAAATTTTATATTGGGGGTGCGGGATGGAATTTGAGTTCTGGGATTGGGTAATGCTTCGTGTTGTAAGTGACCAGGACCAACTCATTCAAAATACAAGTACCGGCGATGACGGCATCCGGCACCTCTATTTTTACCCCTTTTGCTTTATATCCCCGAATTAGTAAGGCCGCCCGGTTGGCGATCTTCCTATTAACGTCGAAAACTCTCAAAGACCCCAGAAAACGATCGGTTTTCTCCTCCTCTCCTTTTTTCACTCCCAACTGAACTTCGATCACTGAGAGGGCAGAGCAAGCGGGTACCCCAAATCTCTGCAACTCTCTCAGCATTTCAGTCACTTCTTTTCGGCCTCGCAGATGCCAAATGATTACATCCTGTCTCTTATACACATCTCCGAGCCCACGAGACAGGCAGAAATCTCG
>CAYQWO010000507.1:0-3267 GCA_964421095.1 uncultured Syntrophaceae bacterium | reverse complement strand
ACGTCATTCCGGCGAAAGCCGGAATCCAGTCCCGCTCCGAGCGGGATTTCAGGGCCTTACGAACTGACTGGACCCCGGTTTTCACCGGGGTGACGGCTGAAATTCAATTTTTTCACACCTTCCCCTTTATCAAAGGGGGGTTGGGAGGATTTGAGAGGAGGGGAAGAAGAACCGCGCTTAACTCGAATTTTACTGCAGACGTCCATCCTTCCAGTGAAGGACTTGGCTGGAGGGGGCCGTAGTTTGTAAGCGATCGGTGAGGGGCGTAGACCCGAGGGCGACACTCGATACTATACTCGTACTTCCTCCGATACCACCGCTGACGGATATATAGAGGTCTGTGGCCCCACCGGGTGCAGGTTTTTGTGAGACTACGGGCTCTTTGGCCAGCCCAGTTCCTAAGGTCACACTTCTGGCCCCTCCGGTAGATAGAACACCGGCCCCCGGATCAAACCTGTAATAACCCCCACCAGTACTGATGGCAATTTGCATCATGGCCAGGGCATATAACTTCGCCGTTCCTACTCTGGCACAGGGATCAGTGCTCGAAGGAGTAGGGGTATAAGTGGTGAATAAAACAATTCCCCCGAAGACCGTAGGGTCAGCCAGCATCTTTTCTCCAGTCCCGGCAAGGTTAATGTACCATCCAGAACTTGTGCCATTGTAGGTTGTACTCGAAATATCTTGTAAATCAGTGGCCGGGCGGCCAGTGTCTTTTACCGCAAAGAACCTATCCTGTCCACCGGTCGATAATGGATTTTCTTTATCGCCGGTCCCCCAAAAAACCCATAGCGAATTTGTATCCCTGGCCACCGTGGCGGCAGTATAGATGGGACGGCGGTCGGATGCCTGGAATAGCAACCCCCCACTCCAATTTCCAGTACTGCAGGAGGAACCATCCGCTTGCGTGCAGAACTTCAGCCGCCACATATTCCCGCCCAAATCCCCCACGTAGGCCGTATCGATAAAACCGTCACTGTCCGTATCCACAATCGCCGCAGAAGCCGGAATGACGTCGTTCATGCTGGGGTTATCGGCCTTCGTATAACTCCATAAAACATGCCCATCACTCAAGTCAACCACAAAGATTCCTTTGCCTTTATCGTCCTCGGTGGCATACCCTCCCCCGATAAAACTAACCCATTGCTCCCTGCCGCCATTGATTACTCTGCCGATGGCCATCTTGCTCCACGGTTCACCCAGGTATAGCTGCGTCTGCGGGCTTCCACTAAAATTCAGTCGCCACTTAAATACCGGAGCCGTCGCACTCGTATCCGTAACATCAAAGGCATAGTAACCGCAATAGTTGTAGTATGTGGGGGAATAGGTTTTGCTAAAGTCCGTATCACAAGAGGATGACGAACTCCACAGATAATTCGGGTATCTATTGATTGCATCCCGGACCCCCCTGCCTTCTCCGAATACTAACAATGTGCGCCAGTCGCTGGCCGACTTTGCTACGCCGTCCCCGTAGCCCAGCCATACATCTGCCGCAGATACCCCTCCGTCTACAAAATACTTATGGGTCAGCGTAGTGGGCTCTCTGGAGTGGGCGATAAATTTCAATCTTGGCAGAAGATTGGGGGGGATAAAGCTCCATTTCTCAGTTAAATCGCTCGCACTAAAGGCACGAAATTGTCCATCATTGGCACCCACGACGAGAATTCTTTCCCGGCTGGCATGACTATTTCGAAAATCTATGAAGGCCTGGGGGGAATGGATATCAGTGAAATAAGCGGAAGGGCTGCCGATGGTGATCGTGTTAGAATGAAATATGTCGCCCAGTTTCCAGTCGTCGGGGTTCTTGGTAGGTTCTCCCCGAATATACGATATGATGTCCAGAGCCTGAGTGCCAGTATCAACTCCGAAATACTTTTTCTCATATCCCGGGGCTGAAAAATGACCACTATCAAAGGGAGTTACCGCCCCCGATACATAAGTATACAAACGCCTGGCGGAGGCAGGGTTGGATTGCAGCAAATTTCCGGCATCCCGTTCCATACTGCCCACACTTCCATCTGCATTGATGTTATATTTTCTAAGATGACCGATCCAGAAAGGGTCGCCGCTGACCGGCTGGAAGGATGCCTCGTACAGAAAATTTTCTGAGGTTGTTCTGAAGGCGGCCACAGAGGATGCGGTGAACGAAATCCTGGAGCTGCTGATGAAATCAAAAGCCCTGGTGAGGGCATCGCCAAGTTCAGAAGCTTGGGTCGCCAAAAAGGCATACCCTGAAAGAGAGGCGTTCCCGGGATCATTCGAGCTACCTTCGTTGCAGGGGTCCGCAGATATTGTAATCGCGCTGGTATTTCCGGACTTGGTCGCCTCTGGGTTATCCGTCCCCCCATAATAGGCCATCCAATTCAGGGTATTCTGGAGCACGGCCGGCATATTGGCCCCAAAACCGACCACAAAGACCTTATATCCCGCATCCTTCAGAGCCTTGGCCGCCTTGACCGATGCCTTTCTCCTCTTATACATGTCAGACTGCGAATCACTCCCATTGCCATTGCACGCAAAGGTATCCTGGCCGTCGGTAATCAGGATGACGAACTTTTGCCGGCAGGCTGACCCGCTATCTGCGGCTTTATGGGCATCCAGGTACAGTTTGGCCTCGCTCAATGCCGATGCCAAAGGAGTTCCTCCATTCGCATTCTCGGCTTTCACCTGATCATATATATCGGAGTATTTCGAAGGGGAAGAAAAAGGAGGGGGATCTGTATTTGGAATTGCGGTGATTAAAGAATTGCAGCCGCTGCTGTAATCCAACGGATTCTCATCCCGAGAACAGTTATAAAATCTCATGTACCCAACTCTGATCTTGAGGCTTTTCTCATCATTATCATCAATCGTCCCGCTGTTGTCATCGTCCAGGATCGCTTTAATGGCATTTTTGGCCATGCGCAGTTTGCAGCTGCTGCCCGAACAATAGCCTCCGGAGGGGCTTTCGTCCATACTCCCGGACAAGTCAAGGAGGATCAAAGCATCCGGGTTCACGGAATATGAAAAAAGATCGGTTTCGTCTGCCAAACAGAGACCGGAAATAAAAATAAAATGACAGAGGAACAGTACTCCCAAAATTTTTCTTATCGGCCCCATGGTTCTGCCTCCATCCTTACCGGTACATCGTCGAAATATCCACCGGCCCATAGCCAATCCCTACATCGATCTGTACGCTGGTGTTATATCCGCTATTGGTCCCAGTAACCCTGGCCAAAAACCTCTGCCGCCCCCACGTCTCCCCCCCTCCCATGGCATATCCCGGAT
>CAYQWO010000506.1:1940-3278 GCA_964421095.1 uncultured Syntrophaceae bacterium | reverse complement strand
GTGGGGGTGTTCGCCGAAGAGAACATACCCCCTTCTCTGGCATTCGACCACAAAAGAATTTTGGAGGATTATTTCTCATCAATTAGCGGTCAGCGGTCAGCGATCAGCAGTCAGCAAAATAAAAAGGCTGATTGCTGAAAGCTTATCTGAGTTTTTTTAGGGCCTCCTGGATCCGGTCCATCCCCTTCTCGATGTTCTTCATGGAAGTGGCGTAGGAGAACCGGATATATTTGTCGTCGCCGAACCCACTGCCGGCGACCACGGCGACCCTGGCTTCTTCCAGGAGGAAATCCGTAACGTCCGCAGAATTCGAAATTTTCTTTTCACCCCATTTCCCTCCGTATAACCCGGTGATATTGGGAAAAACATAGAAAGCCCCTTTGGGCAGGGAGCAGGTAATCCCGGGCATGGCGTTCAATCGGTCAACGATAAACCGCCGCCGCCGGTCAAACTCCGCGATCATCTCGCGTACCGAATCCTGCGGGCCGACCAGGGCCTCGATGGCCGCTTTCTGGCAGAAGGAGACCGGGTTGGAGACGTTCTGCGTCTGGACCTTGCTCATCTCCGCGATCAATTCTGCTGGTCCGGCGGCGAAGCCGATACGCCATCCAGTCATGGAGTAGGTTTTCGATACGCCATTGATGACTACGGTTTGATCCTGAACTTCCTTTCCCAGAGAAGCAATGCTGGTAAAGGCCATCCCGTCGTAAACAAACTTTTCGTAGATGTCATCGGCGATGATGAGAATTTTTTTCTGCACCAGAATCTGGGCGAGTGCCCGCAGTTCTTCAGCCGTGTAGGTCGCCCCTGTAGGGTTATTCGGGCTGTTGAGAATAATAGCCTTGGTGCAGGGGGTGATGGCGGATGTAAGCTGCTGAGGGGAGATCTTGAAATCCTGCCCTTCCGTGGTGGGGATGATTACTGGCTGGGCATCCATCAGGAGCAAGATGTCGGTGTAGGAAACCCAATACGGGGCCGGCACGATCACTTCATCGCCGGCTTCGAAGAGGACCTGGGCCAGGTTATAGATGCAAAGCTTGGCTCCGGCCGAGGCCAAGATTTGCGAGCGATGATAGGTCAGGCCGTTGTCCCTGTGGAATTTTTGGATGATGGCATCTTTCAGGTCGTCAAACCCCGCGGCCGGGGTGTATTTGGTAATGCCTTCGCGGATAGCCTTGTAAGCCGCTTCCTTAATGTTGGCGGGAGTATCGAAATCTGGCTCTCCCTGGGCAAAACTGATGACGTCAATCCCCCTGGCCCGCATGGCCGCGGCTTTGGCGGCAGCGGCAAAGGTGGGAGAAGGCTTGATGCGCTTGACCCGTTCAGCCAGTTTCATGG
>CAYQWO010000506.1:601-1840 GCA_964421095.1 uncultured Syntrophaceae bacterium | reverse complement strand
GGAACATTGCGGTATTTCGGGTATTTTTCCTTCAGTTTCTCGTGCACAATCTCGGGTACCAGTCCGCGCACCGAGCCCCCCAGAGAGGCGGCCTCCTTGATAATCCGCGAACTGGTATAAAACCATTTGTATCCGGTCATCAGGAACATGGTGTCTACTTTCCGGTTGAGCTTCCGGTTCATTAGAGTCATCTGGAATTCATACTCAAAATCAGAAAGGGCCCGCAAGCCCCGGACGATGATTCTTGCTCCCTGCTTTTCCACGAAATCAACCAGTAAGCCTTCGAAAGCAGCCACCGTCACCCGGGGATCGTTCTTCAGGGCCACCTGGATCATCTCCAGACGGTCCTCCACGGAAAACAGGGACGATTTGTTGGGGTTGTGGGCCACAGCGACGATGAGCTTATCAAAAACCTCCAGGGCCCGCTCGACTAAATTCACGTGGCCATTGGTGATCGGGTCGAAAGACCCTGGGTAAACCGCAATTTTTTCATTCATAAGAAAGACCTCTTGAATAAGTTTTATTGGGGACACAGATTTTCACTGATCCACACAGATACCCAATTAATGAAAAACCTTTTCCGGCCGAAAGAAAGAAACCAGGGTTCTCCCATACTTGCGTCGGTCTATCCGTTGCCAGGAGGGCAGGGAGTCGAGCCCCTCGGAGAGCGAGTGCTCGGCCACGACCAGCGTGTCGGGGGTGATGAGCGAACTTCTGGAAAGCGCTTCCAGGACCTCGCGGGCTAATCCCTGCCCGTAAGGAGGATCAAGGAAGATGAGTTCGAAGGATTCTCCCCGGGCCTCCAGAATCTTTATGGCCGCCTGTGCCTTCCGGCCCAGCACCTCCGCCTGTTTTTTTAACCGGCATTCTTCAATATTTCTGCGCAGAACACCGAGAGAGCGTGTGCTCCCCTCGACAAAAACAGCCCTTTTCGCCCCCCGGCTCAAGGCTTCAATCCCCAGGGCCCCAGTTCCGGCAAAGAGATCAAGAACATTATCTCCCTGGAATTGATCCTGGAGAATGTCGAAGATGGCCTCCCTTACACGATCGGAGGTAGGCCGGAGGCTTAGGCCCTTCGGCGAAAAAAGCTTCTTGCCCTTTAAATTTCCACTGATGACCCGCAAAAGAACCTTTTATCCTCTCTTTGGGAAAGCTAAACGAAATGATTTTAGCATGGCAAGTTAGCTTGTCAACTTTATCTTTCTATTCCTACCCGGCTTTCGATCCCTTTTTTATAGT
>CAYQWO010000506.1:0-591 GCA_964421095.1 uncultured Syntrophaceae bacterium | reverse complement strand
TTATAGTAGTGTTTTATCTCTCTCATCTCCGTGACCAGATCTGCATGTCGGAGGACTTCCGGCTTGGCCCATCTTCCGGTTAGAATCAGCTCGACGTCCTCCGGTTTATTTTTTATTAAGGCCAGGAGTTCTTTTAGGGGAACCAGTCCGTATTCTACCGCCACGTTGATCTCATCCAGGATGACCAGCCGGTATCTTTGGCTTTGAACAGATTCCTGGGCCAGTTTCCAGCCTTTCTGAGCCCACCGCCGGTCTATGGGATGAGGATTTTTCTTGTCGACGAAACATTGCCGGCCCATGGGCACGATGGTCAAATAAGGGGCAAGTTTCTTGGCCGATCGCAATTCTCCGTAAGCAATTCCGCCTTTGAGGAATTGGATGACCAGAACCTTGTACCGGTGTCCCACCGCTCGCAGAGCGAGACCCAGGGCAGCGGTCGTCTTTCCTTTTCCGCTTCCCGTGTAAACCTGGACCAATCCTTTGAACAATGTTTTTTTTCTCACAGGAATTTCTCTTTTGGGCGCAGAATGAAGCAATCCCCCCCACCCTTTCCCTCCCCCTCAGAGGGGGGAGGGTTGGGAGGGGGTGGGA
>CAYQWO010000505.1:0-3279 GCA_964421095.1 uncultured Syntrophaceae bacterium | reverse complement strand
ACCATTCATTATTATGTCGAACGAGCCAAAGGTGGAGTGGGACTGATTATCGCTCAGTCCAGCAATGCCCTGCGCGAAGGACAGGCTCCCGGTCGCCCGGGAACGTGGGATGACAAGTTCATCCCCGGACTGCAGCAGGTGGCGGATGGCGTCCATGCCGCGGGGGCCAAGGTCGCCTGGCAGGTCCTGAATCATGGGAAGCTTTACAGTGCCTGGCTGGACCGCATCACCCATCCGGAAGATCTGAAAATCATCGGGCCTTCAGCAATTCCCTGGGTTCGCACCGGGGTAGCGCCCAAAGAGGCGACTCAAGAGGACATCCGCCGGATCGTGGAAGGTTTTGGGGAAGCGGCGCGTCGGGTTAAGGAAGCGGGCATGGATGCTGTGGAGATCCATGGCGCTCATGGGTACATGATTACCCAATGGCTATCTCCGCGAGACAACCGGCGGACCGATGCATACGGGGGAGACGTAAAAAGAAGGGCCAGGATGGCCTGCGAGATCATCGCTAAGGTGAGGGAGAAAGTGGGTCCCAGATTTCCAGTGATCTTCCGGTTTAGCGGAAGCCATTTCCTCGGGGGGGGAGGAACATTGGAAGATAGCCTCATTCAGGCTCCCCTGTTCGTGGAGGCAGGCGCTGATGCTCTTCATGTCTCGGGCGGCGAGGAAGAGACTACCCACTGGCAGTTTTTGCCTTACCTGATGCCCGATGGCGCAATCGTCCACACAGCCGCCGCCGTAAAAAAGGTGGTGAAAGTTCCGGTGATCGCCGTGGGGAAGATTTGGGACCCGCGGATGGCCGAACAGATTCTGGATGAAGGAAAAGCAGATTTCGTGGCCCTTGGCCGGCAGCTGTTAGCCGACCCCCAATGGCCAAATAAGGTAAAGGAAGGACGCTGGGAAGAGGTCCAGCGTTGCCTCTATTGCAACAATTGCCTGCCCTTAGAAGTCAGGCCGCCAGAAGTGCGGAAAAGAGGCCGGACGTGCACGGTGAACCCAGCTGTTCTGCGAGAACGGGATTTCGAAATCAAACCAGCCCGGGCCCCAAAAAGGGTCATGGTCATTGGAGGCGGGTTGGCCGGGATGGAAGCTGCCAGGGTCCTTTCCGAGCGCGGCCACGAGGTTCAACTTTACGAGCGGAGTGAAAAACTGGGGGGCCAGTGGAATATTGCCGCAGCCCAGCACCTGAAAGAAAATTACCGTTATTTGGTTCCTTATATGGAAAAGGGCCTGATGAGGGCCAAAGTCAAGGTGATCTTGAATGAAGAAGTGACCCTGAACCTCATCAAAGAAACCAAACCCGATGCTGTGGTGGTAGCCACAGGCGCGCTCCCCAAAAACTTAGAGGTGCCCGGGTCTCGCAGCCCGCATGTGCTGCAGGCGAACGAGGTCATACTGGGAAATAAGAAAATAGGGAATCCGGTCATCGTCGTCGGCGGGCGGCTGGTGGGCATGGAAACTGCCGATGCCTTGGCTGAACAAGGCCGACAGGTCTTCTTGGTAACCAAAGACAAACTGGGAGAGAATGGGGCCCCTCTCGAGCGAAACATCTATCGGGCGCTGCGTGACCGGTTAATCCGCCACGGCGTGCACCTTTTCCCTGACTCTCCGCTTGTGGAAATTCTTGGGAACGGGGTCTATATTGCCTACAAGCACGAGCTTGTCTTCCTGCAGGCGGAGACCGTAGTCATGGCCGTGGGGGCGGTGGCCAATGATGCGCTCTGGCAGGAGCTGAAAAAGGAAAAAATGGAAGCCTACGCCGTCGGAGACTGCCTGGAGCCACGAGACGCCATGGAAGCCATCCGCGAAGGGGCCGAAGTTGGGAGGATTATTTAATTTAGGAATCTTTCTTTGGAAAGGAGAAAGCGACGGCTATGGAAGTGACTCGAAAAGTAGCAAATTTCATTGACACCACGGACCTCGCTGCGATTCCCATGGAAGCCCGGGAAGTTGGAAAACGCGCCATCCTCGACTGCCTGGGGGTGGCCTTAGCGGGTTCCAGGGACCCTTTGGGCAGAATCATAACCAATTTTATTAAAGACCTGGGAGGCCAACGCCGAGCCAGTGTTTGGGGGAAAAAGTTCAAGACTTCCTCTCCCCTGGCCGCCCTGGCCAACGGTACCTTTGGCCATGCCCTGGATTACGATGACATTAACCGCACAATGCGCGGCCACCCCACGGTTCCTGTGCTTCCTGCTGCGCTGGCCACGGGAGAAGAAATGAAGGCCTCGGGGAAGCAAGTTTTAGAGGCTTACCTCATAGGTTTTGAAGTGGAAGCGAAGCTCGGTGCCGGGCTGAATCCCCATCTCTTCGAAAATGGCTGGCATCCCACGGCAATCCTGGGGGTCATGGGAGCGGCGGCCGCCGCCGCCAAGCTTCGCAAGCTTTCCCCAGAGAAAGTCTGCTTAGCCTTGGGAATTGCCGCTTCTCTGGCCTGCGGGTTGCGGCAGAATTTCGGAACCATGACAAAACCCTTGCACCCTGGGCAGGCCGCCAAGAATGGCGTGATCGCTGCCAAGCTCGCTCAGATGGGATTTACAGCGGACGCAGGCATTGTAGAGGCCAAGCTCGGATATGCCAATGCCTTCGCCGGGCTGGGAAAGTATGACCTGAACAAAATCGCCGCCCATCTCGGACAGCCCTTCGACATCCTTTCTCCCGGCGTAGGCTTCAAGCGCTATCCCAGCTGCGCCCGGACCCATCCGGCCATCGATGCCTTGCTGGAGATGGTCATGCAGAAAGACATCCGGGCCCAAGACGTTGAATCCATCGCTTGTTCTGGTAGCTACACCACCCCCCAAATGCTCATCCACTCGCGGCCCCGGACAGCCCTGGAAGGAAAGTTCAGCATGGAATTTTGCCTGGCCCTGGCCCTTCTGGAAAGGAGAGTGGAACTTCCCCAGTTCAAGGACCAGAAAGTTCAGGACCCGAAAATTCAGGAGACGATCAAAAAAGTCAGCTTTTCCATCCGCCCGGACCTGAATACCATCGAGAACTCAGGCAATCCTTCGACTACCGTCAAGATTCTTATGAAGGATGGAAGAGAGTTTACCAAAACCGTAGACGAAGCCAGAGGCACTCCGCAGAACCCCCTTACTGTCGAAGAAGTGAGGGAGAAATACCGGCATTGCGTAAAAGGAATACAGTCCAAAAAGGAAATGGAGAAGACCATAGAGATCGTAGAGAATTTGGAAGCCCTGAAAAAGATCTCAACTTTAACTGATCTTTTAAGGGGCCATCCAAAGTGATGGGCGTTAAATTCGAAGCACGAAATACGAA
>CAYQWO010000504.1:0-3284 GCA_964421095.1 uncultured Syntrophaceae bacterium | reverse complement strand
AAACTTAATTTCAGCCGCATAGACTCACAACCGTGCTCATGTCAGGAATTTCTTCCAGCCGCATGATGGCCGGGATGAGTTTTTCTGTTTTTCCCTGCCCGAGGATGGGTGCAGATAGTTCGCGGAACTTGCGCATCAAGTCCTGCTGCATTTTTTCCCGGTCCTTTCCCAGGTCCAAGGTGTCCATTAGTTTTTCAAGCACGCGACCGTCCCGGGTAAAGATTTTGATTCTTGCCCTGGAAGGGGAAAGACCGGGGTCGGATTGAATTTGCACTTTGTCCCGGATGGCTGTCAAGCGCGGGTCGCGGACTTTTTCATCGCAAAAACTTGTTTCGCCAGTATCTCCATCGGCCAAGGCCAGGGCGATACAGAAGGAAAGGCTGAACTTTCCCTCCAGGCCGGTTTGGGGTGTTGGCTTCCCGGCGATGTCGCAGGCGATCGAATATGCCGTGAGGTGAATGGATTCGACTTGGTCCGGCGTAAGGCCAAACTCTTCCTTCAAGGCCAGGACGGCGTCAATGGCCGGATGGGTCTCAAAGCAGGAAGCATGGCGTTTGAAGATGACCTCGCGGATGGAAAAATTTTGTCCCAGTCCTTCCAGAGCTTTGGCCGGGTCAGAGCGAGTGGAGAGCACCCTGGAAAATCCCTTTTCCCCCTCCAGCATATCCGGTGAACTCGTAAAACCTTTCTCGGCAAGCAGAGCCGATAGCAGCCCGTTCATGGCTGCTTTGCCCGCGTGCAAGGGTTTGCACATGGTGCCAAAGACCTGCTTTAACCCCGCAGCCTGCGTTCCGGCAATACCGATGGCGCTCACCATCTGGGAAGAGTCCAGGCGGAGCAGATTGGCGCAACCCGCAGCCGCGCCGAAATGCCCCAAGGTGCCGGTGGCATGCCAGCCACAGAGGTAATGCTCCGGGTATACAATGGAAGAAATGCGGCACTCGGCCTCGAACCCGGCGATGAAGGCCGCGATAAATTCTTTCCCCGATGACCTTTTCCATTCAGCCAGAGCCAAAATGGCCGGGAAAACGGGGGCGGAAGGATGCCCCATCATTCCTAAATGGACATCGTCGAAGTCCAGGGCGTGAGAGGCAGAGCCGTTAATCAGCGCAGCTTGCAGGAGGGAGGTCTTTCTCTTTTGGCCAATAATCGTCGCCTGGGGGTTTCCTCCCTGGGTTTCGGCCAGCTGCAGCAGAATCTCCGTTAATGGTTCTTTCGACCCGCTCAGGGTTACCCCCAGCCAGTCTAAAAAGCAAAGCTTGGCTCCCTCCACGACTTCGGATGGCAGGTCGGAAAATCTTAAACTCCGAATGTATTCTGAAAGTGCCTTGGTGGTTTCCATTTTCCCTCCTCCTAAGTTTCACCGGCCCTTGAAGACCGGCTTACGCTTCTCCAGGAAGGCTTTCTGTCCTTCCTTCAGGTCTTCGCTGTTGAAGGCCTGGGCCACCAGCATTTCGATGTGTTTCATGTCCTCCGGTTGGATCTGCTGGTGTTTGAGGCAAGCGTTGAAGATGGTCTTTATCCCCTTCAACGAAAGGGGCGCATTTTCCGAAATCTCCTGGGCCATCTCGCCGGTAAATGCCGCGAGTTGGTCGGCGGGCAGGACGTAATGTACCAATCCCATTTCCTTGGCCCGGGAAGCGGGGAAGTAACGACCGGTGAAAAAAATCTCCTTGGCGTTGGCCAGCCCGACGATGTTCACAAAGCGCATGATTCCCGCTGGCATATAGACTATGCCCAACTTGGCGGGCGGCATGCCCATCCGGGCTGAATCCACGGCGATGCGGATATCGCAGGTCACGGCCAGCTCGCAGCCGGCCCCGAAAGCCATGCCGTTGATCATGGCCATCACAGGGTAAGGGAAGGCGTGAATCGAATCCAGGGCCAGCTGCAAGGGATTCTTTGTTCTTAGGGTCTCCATCACCTCCGGGCTGACATTCGTGGGAATCGCCGCAATGTCGTACCCCGAAGAAAACGCTTTATCCCCGGCTCCCCGCAAAACGATGCACCGGACCTCATTCTCTTCTTCGAGCTGTTTTAGCTTTTCGCTGAGCTGATAAAGGAGTAGTGGGGTAAGGGCATTTCGCCTTTCCGGGCGGTTGAAGATAAGCGTACAAGTTCTCTCTTGTCGTTCAATAAGTAATAAATTTTCTTCCATCGGTTCTCCTTTCTTAGGGGAATTCCTCACCCGACTTGGCGGCCAAGCGCTTCTTCCCCCACCGCATCACGGGAAGGACTAACAAAACGGCGGCCCCCAGAATAAACCCTGCGGAAATCGGCCGATCCAAGAAAATCAAAAAACTTCCCCCAGACATAATGAGAGATTGGCGCAGAGCCTCCTCCATCATCAGGCCCAGGACCATCCCCAAGAGCATAGGGGCGGCTTCAAAACGTACCTTTTTCATCAGGTACCCGATCATGCCAAAAAGGACCGTGATGAACACATCGAATATATTATTGCTTATACTGTAAGCACCGATCAGGCAAAACAGCACGATCAAAGGGAACAGGATTGAATAGGGAATCCGCAGAACATGAACCCACAAGCCGATCAGGGGAAGGTTCAGAACCAGCAGCATGATGTTTCCGATGTACATGGATACGATCACACCCCAGAAGAGATCGGGGCTGCGGATCATGAGTAAGGGGCCGGGCTGCAATCCAAAAATGACCAAGGCTCCCAGCATCAAAGCCATCACCGGACTGGCCGGAATCCCCAGGGTCATCAAGGGAATGAATTGTCCGCCCGCCCCAGCATTGTTCGCCGATTCCGGGCCAGCCACCCCTTCGATGGCTCCGTGGCCAAACTTCTCCGGATGCGGGGAAAAACGCTTTTCAATGGCATAAGAGGCAAAAGATGCCAGCACGTGCCCCCCTCCCGGAAGAATTCCCAGGAAAAACCCAAAAACCGACCCGCGGGCAATGGGCATGGCCGAGTCTTTCCAGTCTTGCCGGGTGGGAAGGAGGTTGGAGATTTTGGTCTGAAAAATCTCCCGCTTGCCAATCGATTCTTCGATGTTGCTCAAAACTTCTCCCAACCCAAATACGCCCACGGCCACGGGGACGAGTCCGATGCCATCCTCCAGGGTGGGGATTCCGTAAGTGAAGCGTTCAAACCCAGAAATATTGTCCAGGCCAATGAAGCTCAAAAGTAAGCCCACGCAGGCCATCATCAAAGCTTTGAGCATCGAACCGTGGGCCAAGTAGATCAAAAGAGTTAGGCCGAGGACCATCAGGGAAAAATATTCAGGAGGACCGAACTTGAGGGCAATGATGGCCAAGGG
>CAYQWO010000503.1:0-3291 GCA_964421095.1 uncultured Syntrophaceae bacterium | reverse complement strand
GATGATTTCATAAGAATAAAAAACGATAGGCAATTGGCTATAGGTCATAGGCGAGAAGGAATGGATGAAAGATAGCGCCTTTTACCTATAGCCTATTGCTCATTGCCCATAGTTAGACTGATCTAAATAAGAAAGGAGAGAAAGGATGGATCTGGAACTTAAGGGGAAAGTGGCTTTGATCACGGGAGCCGGTCAAGGGGTGGGCCGGGAGATTGCCAAAGTCCTGGCTGCAGAAGGGGCCAAGGTCGCGGTCAATGATCTCTTCCAGGAAAAAGCTGACAAAGTAGCCAAGGAGATAAAAGAAAAAGGGGGAACTGCCAGTGCAGTGGTAGCGGACGTAACCAACGTAGATCAAGTCAAGGCTATGGTAGCCAAGATCGCAGCTGAGCTTGGCCCCGTTAATATCTTGGTGAACAATGCCGGAGTACCCTGGGAAGTGCGGACGGGGCAGATTAAACGGACGCTTTTTGCCGAATCGGAATATATCGCCTGGAAGAAGCAAATTGATCTGAATATGTATGGATGCTTAAACTGTACCCACTCCGTACTGCCCGCTATGATCGAAAGGAAAGAGGGAAAAATCATCAGCATCATCTCCGAGGCTGGGAGAATCGGAGAAATCAATCTGGCAGTCTATTCAGGGGCCAAGGCTGGGATATTGGGCTTTACCAAAGCGTTGGCCAGGGAGGTGGGCCGCTATGCCATTAACGTGAACTGCATTGCCCTCGGAGCGACCGCCCATGAAGGAACCAAGCCTGTTTTAGACCCGGAGGCCACACCCGAAACCGACCCAAACCTGGCGAAGATCCTGAAAGTCTATCCGGTCGGTAAAGGGCTGGGCCGAATTGGCCGTCCTTCCGATGCCGCCTACGCTGTGGCTTTTATGGCCTCTCCTAAGGCCTGTTTCATTACCGGCCAATGCCTCAGCGTAAGCGGGGGATTTTCCATGGTGTCTTAAGGCAATGGGAACCACAGGAACTTCACCACAGAGAACACAGAGAAAAAAATTAGCATTTAAAAACTCTGTGCTCTCTGTGGTTAGGATTTTAACCATACAGGGTGGAGAAAGGGGGAGGCAGCATGAAAAAAATGAGAGAAGTCATGGTGGCGGGGGTTGGTTTGACCCGCTTTGATTCGTATGATGGCCAGCAGGGGCGTCCTTTCAAGGAATTTTATGATTTGGGGAGCGAGGCGATCTTGAATGCTTTGAAAGATGCGGGGATGGAATGGAAGGAGATTCAGGCTGCCTTCTGCGGCAGTGTTTACTGTGGCACGGCCTCCGGTCACCAGACGATTGAAAAAATTGGGATGACGGGGATCCCCATCGTGAATGTTGAAAATGCCTGCTCGAGTAGTTCATCCGCCCTGCGCCTGGCTTACCAAGCGGTCGCGGCCGAACTTTATGATGTGGTGATTGCCGTGGGGTTCGAAACCATGCCGCGAGGCTTTATCAAAAGCACTTCGTGGCCTGAGTGGCAGAGAAAGATGGGCTTCAATGTCCAGCCAGCCTCTTACGCCATGGGTGCCGTGAGGTACATGGAGGAAACCGGTGCTACGGAGGAGGATTTTGCCAGGGTAACGGTAAAGAATCGAAGAAATGGGGCCCTGAACCCCAATGCCCGTTTTCAGAAGCCAGTTACCCTGGAAGAAGTATTGGCATCGCGGATGATCGCTAAACCCCTGCGGTTGCTCCATGCCTGTCCCCTCGCGGATGGAGGAGCAGCGGTAATCCTCTGCAGCCAGGATAAATTAAAGTCGAGGACCAAGATGGTCACGATAGCTGCTTCTGTTTTGACGAGCGGAACCTACGGGCACGTTTATGGCGGGGGGAGTGCAAAGATTCATACCCCAGACACCATAGAGGTCTCGATGAAGCAGGCCTGGGAAATGTCCGGATACGGGCCCAAAGATATGGATGTCGTCCAGGCCTATGACACAATGTCCCCCGGGGAACTTTGGGATTTGGAAAAGATGGGGTTTTGCGCCCAAGGGGAAGCTCCCCGCTTATTAAGGGAGGGATATTTCGATCTGAACGGGAAGCTTCCGGTCAATACCGATGGAGGGCTTATGTCCAGAGGGCATCCTTTGGGAGCGACCGCCTTGGCCCAG
Source organism: uncultured Syntrophaceae bacterium (assembly GCA_964421095.1). GTDB lineage: Bacteria > Desulfobacterota > SM23-61 > SM23-61 > SM23-61 > CAYQWO01. The sequence continues at coordinate 1,182 of CAYQWO010000503.1, read as the reverse complement.
ATCATCGAGATTTACAGGCAGGTCCGGGAAGAGGCCGGGCCCAGACAGGTCGCGGGGGCCAAGATGGGCTTGGCCCATGCCATGGGTGCCGGCCCCAACAGCAGCGTGGTCATATTAAAGAGATAAAGTTTCGAGTTGCGGGAAGAGGGCGAGAAAAGCGGGAAAAGCACGAAAGGCGAGGCGCATCCTGGCGGACATGGGCGCTGAGGGAGGTACTGAAGCTGTCGGAAAACGAAATTGCCGATTTGGTGGCTGCCGACGCTCTCCAATGACTCAGGAGGAGTACGAGAGATGGCAAATTTGCAACGGATTGTTGGTTCGCTAGTTTGAATTCTCGAAAGGAGAAGAATGTGGACTTTGAATTTACCGAAGAGCAAAAGGCACTGCAGGAAACCGTGAAGAAATATTTAGCTCAGAAGATCGAGCCCATCGCGGATGAATACGATCGCCAAGGGCCAATGTCCAAGGAAAACGCGCTGCGGTTTCTTAAAGACCTCAAGCCTTTTGGGTATGTGGGTACGCTCGTTCCCGAGAAATACGGCGGGCCCGGATTGGACCATGTCACCTGGGGAGTTCTCCATGAGGAGTTAAGGCGAGCGTATGCGAGTCTGGGAGGCATCGTGGGAATTACTTCTGCGTCGAGCGGGGGCATAGCGGAGTCCCCCAATGAAGAACTGAAGCAGAGAATCCTTCCAGGCCTACTGGCTGGGGAAAAGATTGTATGCACGGCGATTACGGAACCGAATTACGGGTCCGATGCTTCGGGCGTGGATACCAAAGCGATTCTGGAAGGAGATCATTACCGGATCAACGGCACGAAGATGTGGATCTCCAACGGAACCATTGCGGATTATGTAGTGGTCGTGGCCCAGACAGACCCTTCGAAGGGGGCAGCTGGGATTTGCCAGATTTTGGTGGAAAACGAAAAATCTCCATTCCTGGCGCGGGAGATTCACAAAGTGGGGGTTCGTTCTTTTCCGACTGCTGAGCTGGTCTTTGAGGATTGCCGGGTTTCCAGGGAAAACCTGCTGTTTCCCGTGGGGGAAGGATACCGGAAGACCTTGCGCGGCCTGAACCACGCGCGGGCGAATGCGGCCATTGCTGCGGTGGGGATTGCCCAGGCGGCGGTCAATGCCTCCGTGCGCTATGCCAAGGAACGGATGCAGTTTAAAAAGTTGATCG
>CAYQWO010000502.1:0-3291 GCA_964421095.1 uncultured Syntrophaceae bacterium | reverse complement strand
GGATTCCCCCGTATCAAGTACGGGGCAGGCTTAGTCAAGCCCGGAATGACGAAGTGCATAAGACTTATACCCTCATGTATAAATCTATTTGGCTGACCCCGTAAGATCTCCGGGGTAATGGTTTTTGCAGGACACGGAGGGAATATAGCCAAAGGGATTTCCTCTGTCAATTCAGAAAACTGTTTGCTCCTCCAGGGCAGCGCCGCTGCAGGCCGCAGGCCGCTTTTCCATCACAAAAAACGGTGCGTGGTTAGAGGTAAATATTGGCGGGTCTCTTCTCAATATCTTGGCAATGGCCGGATGCCTTCTGAATTCTTTGTCCAGGAATTGCCGGACCAAATTTCGATTCCATCCGTGAGGGTGAAAAAAATTGGTATAAAGGGTGAGGTCGCCTTCGTAAAATCTTATGGTTTCCATCTTCTGGGCTTCCCGGCCGAGGACCGGTAGGTTAAAAATGGCTAAGTTTAAGAAATGAATTTGGTCATGATGTCGCCCGACAAAATCGAGAGTCCTGCGGGCTTCCGTAATGCTTTCTGCTGGGGTTCCAAAAAGGAGGTAGACATAAGTGGCAATCCCCGCTTTTTTTAAAATCTTTAAGGCCGAAGAGGCTGCCCCAAGATCAATCCCCTTTTCCATCTGGTCGAGCACTCCCTGATCGCCAGATTCCAGGCCCAGCTGCAGCATCACGCATCCAGATTTTTTCAGGGCCAAGCAGAAATCCAGGTCCGTAAGATGGCGTGAAATTCTGGCGAAACCATACCAGGGCACGCCCAGAGGATGGGCCGCGATCTTTTCCATTAGGGCCGGAGGGATGGCATTATCGAGCAAATGGATCAGGACGGGTTTTATTTTTTTGATGAGGGTTTCCAGATCCATGATTACCCGATCAACCGGAATGGGGATGTAGGGGTTTCCTTCGGCCCTTTCCGGGCAGAACGCACACCGATTCCAGTAGCATCCGGTCGATGAACTGTAGGGAAGGATCATCCCGGGAGCAAAGTAATCCCCCAGGGACAGAGAATCATAGTCCGGCATGGTTGGCATCTCGTCCGTTCGTATTGGAAAATTCATCATGGAAAGTAGCGGAACCTCTCCGGGTCCAGCCACAAGAGCATCGACCAGCCCCTGGAAGGGATTAGGCCAAGAGGGCCTCTTCATCCATGAAGTAACTAGCCCTCCGCCCAAGATCAATTTTGCCCCCGGGCAATGCCGTTTTAAGAAACCGATCATGGCGAAAGTGCCTAAGGCCTGGCTTAAATAGTTCAGAGAAAATCCCCAAACCGCTGGTGGGTCCTCTTCCAGAACCTGCCGAAGCCTATTGCCAAAATAAGGATAAAAAGGATTTTCCTCCGGGACCTCCGCTGCCCGGATAAGGTCCACGGACCGAATCGGAGAAAGCTGCGGATGCTGGTAATTGGCCAGGCCTAAACGGTGCCCTTTGGAAATCACCGCCATCTGCAGAAGGCGGTTCAAATCCAGGACCGCTCTTCTATAGCGGGCAAGGTGCCCGTAGGCCGGCCAGCTTCTTAGCGAAGCAATATGGCGGGAAAGATTGCGGGAAGCCCGGTGCGTCCAGGAATCATCTGGAGTATGGGGCTCCTTCAGCAAGCTCAGAAGGCCTTCTACATTTGCGTCCAGAATTTTACATTTTACGTCGTGATGGTGGAGGGCGCCGCAGAGTTTGGCGATCCCGGCGGGAGGTTCACAGGGCTTGGCCACGGGAGGATGAACAAGAATCATGCTCGATGGGGGGAAGCGCAGGCCTTCATCTGCCAGCCCACAAAACATTCAAGTGCTGGCGACCTGCGTCATCTTTTTTTCGCGGCAATCTTTTTCATGCAGAGCCACTGACAATCCACCCCGCTGTAATCCATCAGTTGGGGATGATCACAACTAATGCTGTGCAGGACTTTTCTCCCTTTTTTTACTTTCCATTCGATCAAAAGTTCCGCTTTTCCCTTTTCTTCGGGGCATTTCATTTCCCGGATGGTCCATTTAGATCTTTCGCTCATGGTCGATCCCTCTTTCTACAGGATGAAAATAATAGCGTATTTTAACACGAATGAATTCCGAGGTCTATATTCCAGGCGGAGAGATCCTCATGACGAGCTCCATCTTCTCGGGGCCCTTATGGCGTTATTGAACATCGGGCAGGAAAGGCGGACTCAGATGAAAGGAAGGCATGATGGTCATTTCTGTTTGTTCAGGTAGAAAGGGGCAATTTTTCCATACAGGTCTGTATCTCATAGGGATCGGCCAAGTAAAATTCTATTCTTTTCCCAATGGATAAACCCTTCCTTAAATCTTCCATGATATCGAATCTAGGCTCGGCCAGCGCTAAGCGAATCATCTTAGCACTATTTTCCAGCACAATGATTAGGTTCTTTTTAGCGTATTTCGCGCCCACGGTTTTTTGCAAGGCTGGCGTCGGGAGAAATTTTTTCAGAGAAATGATGGGCATGTTGAAAAACTTGGAAAGCGCATCCAAATAACGTCGGCTACTGATATAGCCCAGCTCCACCAACAACGTTCCCAAAAGTTTGTGGACACCTCCTTTCCTTAGATCTTTTTGTTTCTGCAGAACTTCTTCCAACTGCTCTGGGGTTATAACTTTTAGATCGAGCAATATTTGGCCGATCCGTTTTCTTTTATAATAAGAATCCAGGGCCTTATTGATTTCCTCCTGGGGAACACCCATCTCGAATAGGATTTGCCCCAAATATTTCCCTTTTTCCAACTTCTGCCGCCTGAGCGCTGAGTTCAGCTGGGCCTCGGTAATGATATTGTTCTCGATGAGAATCTGGCCTAAAGTCTTCTCCGACATCTTTGATCCTTTCTGCACATAATCTTTAGGGGAATTTATTAAATCCCCAGCCAGAAAATCAGCAATCTTTTTGTCATCCCCAGGCCAATCAAAAATTTTTTTAAATCTTTAGTATTTTTAAAATCTTATCGTCCTGATCGCCGGGGTGCTTGAATCCCTCGCAAATCTCTGGAGAAAAAATTTTTCGCTCTTCTGCAAATTTTTTCGCCTATTATAGACCAGAAATATACCGAATGTCGAGAGTTTTTCAACCGTTAATCTTAAACTTCCCCCTTTTACTTTCATCGGGCGGTGGCTTTATACCTTTTTCTTTTTCCTTTCGCAGCATAAATTTGGCTTAAAATTTCACCTCCGAGCCATTCGCCTTTTGGCGGATGAGTAATCCGGCCAGCCCTGCTGGATTATAATTTTTCATGACGGTTCGGGACCCTCGAATCCCGCCTGGGCGCAAAAATCCCCCCTCGCCC
>CAYQWO010000501.1:0-3301 GCA_964421095.1 uncultured Syntrophaceae bacterium | reverse complement strand
TGCGCTTCATCGAAAACCGCATGACCAAGATGGCGCTGGCCCAAATTCGCAGATATATACTAAATATGATTCAACCCCGCGCAGTCGCGGGGCAGGATTCGAGGGTTCAAGTGTGAGTAATCTAATCTTTCATACCTTCAAGGAAGAAGCGCACATTTTGCCCCAAAACAGAATGATTATACCCTCCTTCGAGTACAGCAAAACGCCGGCCCTGGCAGGCCTTCTGGGAATAGGTTTTAACTAAGGCTCCGATCCTCCTGTAATCCTCGGTGGTTAAAAGGCCACCCCAATCTTCCACGTGTCGGTCAAACCCCGCCGACACCGCCAGGATGTCGAAGTTCTGGGCTCGGTCAAAGTGTTTTTGTATCCCTTTCACGAATTCCTGGGCATTTGCACCCTCGGGATGAAAATACTCCACCTGAGGAATTCCCGCGAAGGAATTTTCCGTTCCATCGCCAAAATGGAGGTCAAAATCTAAAATCAGGGCCTGGTTTACCTGGTTTTTTCTCATCAGCTTTTTGACGGCGATGGCCATGTTATTGAAATAGCAGAACCCCCAGCAAGAATCCGGGCTGGCGTGGTGACCGGGGGGACGAATGAGTCCGAAGGCTGGCTGGCCCATCCAGGCGAATTCCGCGGCCAGGCAAGCTCCACCAGCGGATAGAATTCCGACCTCGTAGATGCGATTTGAGCGTTTGATGCTGGCAATATGATCGGGCGTATGTACCAGGGCCAAATCTTCTTCTGCCGCCGGAGGAGGTTTGACGAACTCGAATTCATTCCCCAAAGCCTGAACGACAGCCTCCATCCTCCCGGCCGCCGCCGCCGGGTCGGAAGTGTACACTTCATAGAAACGATCGTGGAAGATGACTTTCATAGAATCATAGCTCCTCCAGGATTTTTTCACATTCCTGCCGTACCCCTTTGTCCGCCGTGGTCATGGCTAATACTTTCAGTTTCCCTTTGAATCCCCTCTGCTCGATGAGGCTGCGCTTTTCGTACATCCCTTTTATCGCCGCCAGAGCTTCTTTCACCCACTTCGGTTCATGGAAATCAAGAATCAGAAGGAGAGAACCCCACTCGTCGGGCAACCCGAACTGCTGGAGGAAATTTTTGGCCGCCTCCGGGAAGTCCGGGCTGCCGTACTTCTCATGCAAGGCGAGGTGGGCTGTTTTGTAAGCCGCCGTACCCTTCTTCCCCTGAAAGAACTTTTCCGCCTCCCGCAGGTGCTGTTTTTTCGCCCAGTCCGACCGCAAGGTGCGCTCTTGAAAACTTTTCCGCTCCCCGCTAACATGCCGGCTGCGATCGCGCAATTTGTCAATCTCCCGCCAGCTCAACTTCTCCCGCTCATCGTCATTGCGCGGACTCATGTTTCCTCTCCTCTCAGGAAAGATTTAAGCAAATTTAGTAAATTTCTTCAACAGCGGATTCACCGCAGAGCACGCGGAGAATATTCGTTCCCCCTCACCCCTGCCCTCTCCCCCGGTTTGCGGGGGAGAGGGGAAGGGTGAGGGGGCTTAACTCGATCTTATCTCAGCGTTCTCGGCGATCTCTGCGGTGAATGGTCTTTTGCTCCCGTCTCAAACCCCGCTGTACGCCGAGAAACCTCCGTCTATGGAAATGACCGCTCCATGGACGAATTCTGCCGCCGGCGAAAGAAGCCAGAGCACTGCACCGATCAGGTCTTCCGCCTTGCCGAAACGACTCATCGGGGTATGTTCAATGATCGATTTGCCGCGGGGCGTGAGGTTTCCCGTCTCCTTTTCTGTGAGCAGAAAGCGATTCTGCTCCGTGAGAAAGAACCCTGGAGCAATGGCGTTCACCCGAATCTTCGGGGAATAATTCTGGGAAAAATGCACGGCCAACCATTGGGTGAAGTTGCTCACCGCGGCCTTGGCTGCCGAGTAGGCCGGCACCCGGGTCAGAGGGCGGAAATAATTCATGGAGGAGATGTTGAGAATCACCCCATCCCCTTGCCGGGCCATGGCTTTCCCGAAGACCTGGCTGGCCAGTAAGGTGGTCATGAAGTTCAAATCGAAAACCCACTGAAAAGCGTCCTGGGGCAGGTCGAAGAAGGAAAGATCCGCAGAAGTAGTCGCTTGGGGCTTATTGCCTCCGGCACCGTTAATCAAGATCTCCACCCGGCCAAATTTTTGCAATACCCCTTCACAGACTTTCTCCAGGCTCTTTTTATTTAGGGCATCCGCCTGCCAGGGGATGGCGACCCCGCCAGCGGCTGTAATTTCGTCGGCCACCTTTTTGGCTGCGGCCTCCAGCAGGTCCAACACTATCACGCGGGCTCCGGCCTGGGCCATCGCCCGGCACATGGAGCTACATAGAACTCCTCCACCGCCAGTCACCACCGCCACTTTGCCCGCAAGGCTGAAAAGTCGGGACAGATATCCTTCATTCATGATCTTCTCCTCCTGGACCGGCATTTTGGAATGAAGGCCGCCAAAGAGCCTTCAGTCAAGATTACCTATTACCCTATTCTTTTTATTTTTCTTCGTCAAGAACCTTCAAAAGAGATTGCGGATTGCGGAGTGCGGAATTCGGAGTGATCTTTAAAGATAGAGATTGAAAATGTGAACCCCTTTCTGGAAATTTAAAATTTAAGGCGTCTTTCCATCAAACTTTAGCACCTTCCATCTTTTTCGATTTCGCTTCCAGGTATTTTTTCAATAGATGCATAACATTTTCTTCCCCCTCCGGGATCTGGAGGTTTGCATTCTGACTGAGGCGATGGAGAAGGATAACCGGATCCAGAATTTCTCCGCAGATGACACAATGCCATCCAATGAAGATACTATTGATGTCATAAAACTTTTCAGAGATCATTCTGCCCCCGCACCGGTGGCAGCTCATAACTTCCTTCCTTTTGACAGTTTCCGCTGGCGACATCTCGGCGTCCTCCCTCTGAGAGTGTATTGGCTTTAAGGCTCCTGGCGAATCGGGCTTAACAATCGCTATGATCTTTATTCAAAATACTTTAGAAGGGCTGCAGAAATAAATGGGGTGAATCCCGTATTTTGCGAAATGAAATCCTGTATTTTTTTGGAGAGTATGGGGAAGTCCCAAGGTCGTGGGAGGTAACTTGAGCCATTATCCTACAGGCTCAGCTTCCCAAATTTGCAATTAATTTGGTTCCCTGAGGTAGCTCGACGAGATATTTAGCGCTGCCAGCTTTTGGTGATTGGGAAGCTGAAGGGGGGAATAAGCGGGGTCTTGGCCAACCCCTCGATTTTTTTGGCGTCCCCAACCGGATTTGAACCGGTGTTACCGGCGTGAAAGGCCGGTGTCC
>CAYQWO010000500.1:0-3314 GCA_964421095.1 uncultured Syntrophaceae bacterium | reverse complement strand
CTGCTCAACTGGCGGGTTGGGCTTGGCTGGTATGCTTTGGTGCTGTTCGGGATTCCCGGGCTGTACCTGTTGGCGGCTTTCTTGACCTGGGCCATGGGCGAACCGGCATTCGCTCTTTATAGGGGACCGTTCTCCAGATTTGTGCTCGCAGTTCTGCTCAGGGGCAGCGCTGGTCCGGTCGAGGAATTCGGATGGCGCGGATTCGCCCTGCCTGTTCTACAGCGAAGCTTCAGCGGTCTGGTGGCCGCCGCTATTCTGGGACTTATCTGGGGGGTATGGCACCTCCCGGCCTTTCTCGTCACCAGTTTCTACCGCAGCGAGCTCGGGCTCTCTTTACCTCTTTCCTTCGGGAGTTTTCTTTTACAAGCCGTGGCTGTCTCCATTATCATGACCTTCGTCTATAATGGCACGGGCGGCAACATCCCCCTCGCCTTTCTTATCCACTGGCTGGTCAATTTTCCTTATCCCTGGGAAGGCGAAGCGGATACAACGACGGCGCAGGTGTTTGTTCTGTCTCTAGCAGCCATAGCCCTGGCCATTTTTACAAGGGCCCGGTTTCTGGGGTCCAACAGTCTGTACACAGATGTTGCGCCCGGGGGGGCAATAAACCCGCGCGAGAGCTGAGGGGTGAGGCGAGGCGCCAAAGCGATCTATTTGATCATAATATTTGGGCGGAGTCAGGCAATCATAATGAGGTAGTTGCTAATGACACCTAATTCTACCCGGATTTTGAGTTGTCTGCTCCTTCTTTCGTCCCCTTCTCTTAAATTTAATAGGACGCAGATTTTCGCAGATAACCGCCGATAATTATTTTCCTTTTTGTTTACCCTGATAATCTGTATTCATCCGTGTCCAAAAAGCCATTTCCCACACAATCAAGAAATAAAAAGGTTTTTAGAGGAAAAATTAGGATCGCTAGTCAAGTTGACGCCCAGCTGTCTCAAGCCGGCCTCATCCCCAGGAGTGGGGATGTGGGTCATGTGCACCTCACAATTTTTCAGCTCCTTCAGGTGCCCGATCGCCAATTGAGCCGCCGGGTTGGTCATGGCGCTAATGCTCAAAGCAATCATGGTTTCTTCCAGATCTAAGCTCACGGTTTTTTCTTTCAAGATTTCGGTTTTGAGATTCCGGATGGAGTCTGTAATATAGGGGGGAAGCAACTGGATTTTTTCAGGGATGCCACCTAAATGCTTAATGGCATGGATCACCAAGCTGGAGGCGGCATGGAACAGCGGGGAGTTGTTGCCCGTAACGATTGTGCCGTCCTTCAATTCGATCGCGGCTCCACAATAGATTCCTTCGTTCCCCTTGTTGTCCCGCTGGGCTTCCAGGGCTGCCCGGCGGGCCGGCTCCACTACCCTCCGGGATTCCGGTTCGAGATGGAAGTCCTTGATGAAAAGCTCTACCCTCTGCACCGTTTCTTTCTCAGCCAAGCCCATAGCATACTCACAACGATAGCGAAAATATCGCCGGATCACTTCCTGCTTGGCTGCCTCCTGGGTGATTTCATCATCGATGATGGCCATTCCGGCTTGATTCATCCCCATATCGGTTGGGGATCGATAAAAGTAGGTTTCCCCGGTGATTTTTTCCAAAATTCTCTTCAAAACCGGAAATATCTCCACGTCCCGGTTATAATTGACCGCGATCTGTCCGTAGGCCTCTAAATGGAAAGGATCGATGAGGTTAAAATCCTTGATATCTGCCGTTGCGGCCTCATAGGCAATGTTCACCGGGTGCTTTAAGGGAAGATTCCAGATGGGAAAGGTCTCAAATTTAGCATATCCGGATTTCATCCCCTTTCGATAATCGTGATACAACTGGGAGAGACAGGTAGCCAGCTTCCCGCTGCCCGGGCCGGGTCCAGTGACAATGACCAGCGGTTTGTGGGTCTCGATGTACTCATTGGCTCCATAACCCTCATCACTTACGATCAAATCCACATGGGTGGGATAACCTTTGGTATACCGATGGGTGTAGACTTGGATGTTCCTTCTCTCCAGTTTATTCTTGAAGAGATTCGCTGCCGGCTGGTTCTCAAAACGGGTTATGACCACCCCCAGGACATCGATCCCCCAGCTCCGCAGATCATCGATGAGTTTGAGGGCGTCTGAATCATAAGTGATGCCAAAGTCCGCCCGAATTTTTTTCCTTTCAATATCCCCGGCGTAGATACAAAGGAGGATGTCGGCTTTGTCCTTTAACTCGGACAGCAGACGCATTTTCACATTCGGATCATAGCCCGGCAAGACCCTTGCGGCGTGGTAATCATAGAGCAGTTTCCCCCCAAACTCGAGGTAGAGTTTATCGTTGAACTTTTTAACTCTCTCCAAAATGGCGCCTTTTTGTTCCCTGAGGTAACGTTCGTTATCAAAACCGGTTCGGGGAATCATATTTGTCCTGGAGCCTCCTTCTGGGTGGACCTACGGGTCACTTCATTTGTTTAGAAAATTAGCCCGCGGTTTGGGAACAGGGCTACACAATTGACAAAATCCCCTAAATAATACTACATAACATTGCAAGTGAAAAGTGTAAACCTGACACCTTCAATTACTATTAATAGTCATTTGGAACTAACTGGAATAATCCAGCAATTCATGTTTTTTCCCTTCGCTCTTCCTGCCTTCAAAATTAACAGACATTTCAGAGCAATCCTCCATTGAATAGGATGGTAGAGAAATTGGGGTCAGCCAATGGTTCAAGGTATTAAAAAAAGGGACGGCCGCGCCCAAATTGGAATTTTGGGGTGCCAGTGCGTTAAGGCCCTGGAAAAGATTGGTTTTAAGCTCGAAAAAGTGGGAGCTGGGCAAATTTCTTTAAGCTTTCTTCATTGAGTCCCTTTCTGGAACCGCAGAGGTCAGCTTTCAGGTCCGGGTTTTTACACTGGCAGATTAGGGCTTCGATTCCATACTGCCGGGCGACCTCGCGGATCCGGCGGTACCCTTTTTCGCGGATGATTTTGGGAAGCAGTTTGGTCATGGAAGAAGAACCAATTTCTTTCCACTCCTGACTGGCAAAACAGGCCTTCATGAGCTTTGCATGCAAGGGGGATAACTCCTTGGCGAACTGGTCTTGAATGGCCGGGCGGAGGTGGAGGTAACTAAGGGTCACCTTCTCTGCCCCGGCCTTTTTTAGTTCCTCACAAAGCTCTTTGATCTCCCTTTCTGTATCCGTCAAGAAGGGGATGATGGGGTCCATGCGCACCTCGCAGTTAATCCCGATCTCTTTCAGCTTCCGGATATTATGCAGCCGCAACTTGGGTGAGGGGGCCAGGGGTTCATAATCTTTCCAATACCTCTCGGAGAGAGAGACCA
>CAYQWO010000499.1:0-3318 GCA_964421095.1 uncultured Syntrophaceae bacterium | reverse complement strand
CCTCATGATTCCGAGAGAATGCCCTTCCGCTTGGGCTTCGAGAGTCTTGAAATTACGAAACAGTCTCTCCGAGGGGTAGGGAGAAGTTGGAGGGGTGCAATCTGCCGTAGTCTGCTTTTTGGGTCCATCCTGATTGGGCTTCTATTCATTCCCCTTGACTCTCCAGGTCAAGGCCCAGAAGAACGGATATTCCTCCAGTCCCGGATGATCATGGGGACATTGGTGGAGATCACCGTTTCTCAAACCGATTCTCACAGGGCCGAGATAGCTATGGCGGCAGCTTTCCGGGAGGTAGAACGGATTGATTTGCTCATGAGCCATTACAGAGAAGGGAGCGAAGTCTCTCAGATCAGTCGCAATGCAGGGATAAAAGAGACCCTGGTTTCTCCGGAGACAATGGAGGTCATCGAGCGAGCCCTTTATTTTTCCCGGCTTTCCAGGGGGGCCTTTGACATCACCATCGGCCCTGTCTTCCGGCTGTGGAATTTTCGCGAAGGGAAGATTCCGGAAAAGACAAGTCTGCAAGAGAACTTGAAGAAGGTGGCTTACCGGAGGGTCAAAGTGGACCGCGCAAAGTCCTCGGTCTATCTGGAAAGCCGGGGGATGGAGCTTGACCTGGGGGCCATTGCCAAAGGATACGCCGTGGATCGGGCTTGCGCAGTCCTACGCAAAGAGGGCCTCCAGAATTTTCTGGTCAACGCCGGGGGAGACCTTAAGGTTAGCGGTGCAAAAGGGAATGGAGCGCCCTGGACCATCGGAATCCGGCATCCCCGTCTCCCTTCTGACCTGATCGCGAAGCTCCGCCCTGCCCAGACTGCCGTGGCTACGTCAGGGGATTACGAAAAATTCTTTTCCCTGGGAGGAGAACGGTATCATCATATCCTAACGCCTTCCACCGGCTTTCCGGCCCGCGAATGTCAGAGTGTGACCATCATGGCACCTTCAGCCATGGACGCAGATGCCTTGGCCACCTCTGTTTTTGTGCTGGGTCCTAAGAAAGGCTTCGCCCTCCTGGAAAAGTTTCCCGACACCCATACCATCATCGTGGACCAAAGAGGAAGCGTACTGGTTTCTCCAAATTGGCCTAGGGGCGTCTTACTTTCCCCGTAAAAGGGTTCAAGGATTCAAGGGTCCAAGGGGTCGAGCGAATTATTATTTTTGATTTTTTTGCTTTCCCTTGAACCCCTGACCCATCGAATCCTTGAATCCTCTCCGTAATTCTTTGGCAGAAGAAGCAAATATGATATACTTTTTTTTATCAATATAAAGGAGGATAAACGGATGGACCAGCTACCGCGAATTTTTAAGATTCGCCAGAAGATTGAAGCCCCCCGGTTGGCCGATGTGGAAAAAGAGATGAATGCCCTGCTGGACCGCTTTGGTCTGTCAGGCAAAGTCCGGCCTGGAGAGCGCATCGCCCTCACAGCCGGGAGCCGGGGAATTCGCGATAAGGCCAAAGTATTGAGGGTCATCGCCACCCGGCTGAAAGCCCTCGGCGCCAAACCTTTTCTGGTGCCCTGCATGGGATCTCACGGCGGGGCAACAGCCGAAGGTCAGGTGAAAATGTTGCATCATCTGGGGATCACCGAGGAATTTGTCGGCGCCCCCATGGTCTCTTCCATGGAGGTGAAGGAGATCGGCCGGACGAGTTTCGGAACTCCCGTGCTCATCGATAAGAATATCTGCGAGCAGGCGGATAAGATCATCGTGGTAAACCGGGTCAAGCCGCACACGGATTTCGACTTCGAGATCGAGAGTGGCCTCAATAAGATGATGGTCATAGGGATGGGCAAGCACAAAGGGGCGCTCATGGCCCACAGGCTCACCATCAAGCACGGGTTTAAGACCATGCTCAACGAAATCCAGCCCATCATCCTCAAAGCTCTACCCTTCTTCTTCGGCGTGGGCATCATCGAGAATCAGTATGACCAGACCGCTTCCCTCCACTTGCTGGGACCGAAAGACTTCTGGGAAGGGGAGAAGCCCCTTTTGAAACGGGCCAAGGAGATCATACCTCGCCTGCCCTTCAAGCAAATCGACATTCTGGTGGCAGACGAGATCGGGAAGAACATCAGCGGCGCCGGGCTCGACCCGAACGTCACCGGCCGGCTCTATTTCATCGGCAGCCCGCCGCTCACAGAACCGAAGATCACCCGGATCTTCATCCGCGACCTCACCCCGGAAACCGAGGGCAACGCCATCGGGATTGGATTTGCCGATTATACCACCAAGCGCCTGGTGCAGAAGATTGACCCCGTCCCCACGGCCATCAATTCTATTACCGGCATGGGGCCGGAGTGTGGCCGCATTCCGATTGCCTTCGATAAGGACCGCGATGCTCTCCAGGCCGCCTTCGACAACTCTGGAGTTCTCGACTCCAAAGACCTTCGTCTGGTTTGGATTAAAAACACGCTGGAGATGGAGTATCTGTGGGCTTCCGAACCCATGCTGAAAGAAGCCAAGGCCAACCCTAACGTGGAAGTCGTTTCCGGACTGCAGGAAATACCTTTGGACGCTTCCGGGAATATGGTGATGGCCTGGCCCCCGCGCTGGGCCGATTGAAAAACCTTCATCTCTTCCCATTCATCCTTTCTAAAGGGGGGTTAAAATGTCTACGCGAAAAAGGATATGCTTTTGGAGGTTAACGATCTGGCTCTGTCTCATCATAATTTTGGGTTGTTCAAATCCTCCCAAAACACTCGATCGTTCTATTTCCGGGCCACAGATAATTGTGAATCCTGAAACCATTCGTCTGGGGGTGGCAAAAGTGATGGCCACGGAGATTGTGTTCGAAGGGGCGGGGTTTAGACCCGGCGATTCTGTATTAATCACCCTCGTAGGACCAAAGGAGACCAAGGTGATCGCTGCCGAGGCTCCGATCAAACCGGATGGAACTTTTATAGCCAAAGTGAGCAAGTTAACGAGGGCCATGGAGATTCTGCGGGCGGATATTGGGTTCGATGAAAATTTTAAGGATTATATTATCATTACTCAGCCACCCATTCCTGAAGGTGTCTATACCGCTAAAGGGGAAAGCATGCTTTCGAAACTGACAGCAGAAACGAAACTGACCGCTAACGGTCCAACCGTGGTAGATAGTCTTAAGGATTGGATCGGGAAGGTGACAGGGAAGATCCAACAGAAGAAAGTCAAGTAAATTGATTAGCTAATTATGCCCGACCCTTCTATTCAACAATGATAGAACTACCAAATCCCTTACCAGCTTTTTTCATTTTCCTTGTCAGCAAATATTTGCATTTGAACCGACGTTCCGGCTGCCCACTGACAAAATTGAATAACTTAAGTGCGTCCCCATCT
>CAYQWO010000498.1:0-3324 GCA_964421095.1 uncultured Syntrophaceae bacterium | reverse complement strand
CTGGTCATTGCCTTTACTCCTCTGACCAGATACATGCTAAAGCCTTTGGAGGTAAGAGAAGACATTCGCAAAGCGGATGTCATCGTGGTCCTTTCGGGAGGAATCGATAAGGGCCGCTTCTTAAGCCAGGCCTCTTTGCAGCGGATGGTACGGGGGGCGCACCTGTATCTGGAGGGAAGAGCAAAGAAGATTCTTTTCTCCGGAGGGATTCCCAAAAAAAGCGGCGTGGCGGAAGCGGCGGTTATGGCTCAGGAAGCCAAGCGTTTGAACATCCCTGCGGAAGACATTCTCGTGGAGAAACGCTCCCAAACCACCCATGATAAGGCCGCGGAGGTTAAAAAGATCACCGAGGTCCTGCGCTGGAAAAGCCTCATTTTGGTCACCTCCTATTGCAAAATGAAACGTTCCCTCATGGCTTTCGAGTATGCCGGCTTCAAGGTCTATCCTGCCCCCGCAGATCCTCATGAAAAATACTTAGAAGATCCCTTAGGACGCCTCAGTCTTTTCAAGGAACTGATCCATGAGTATGCGGGGATCATATATTACAGAAGCAGGGGATGGATATAGCGCCCAATACGCAGTTCGGAGTTCGAAGTGATAAGTTCGGAGTAAGAACTTGCGGTTTGAAATTTTAGCTCCGAGCTCCGAACTCATTACTCCGAACTAAAAGGGAAACGGATATGAAACGGCAGTGGCGCTTCTTGCTCTTCGACGAAACATATGCCGACTTTTCTATCAGCACCTCCCCCGCCCTGGAACGGGGAGTGATGGAGGGGATCTCCCCGGCCACAGTCGTTTTGGACGTGTGCCCCGAAGATAGCTTTACCGTCGGGGTTCTGGATGACCCGGAGAAGGCCATCGATTTGGGCTTCTGTCGGCAGAAGGGGGTAGTCGTCCGCCGGCGGAATACCACGGGGGGTACGATTTACACCGCCAAAGGATCGGCTGTGATTTGCTATTACCTCAGAACCTCGGACCCCTCCGTTCCCCAAAACATCGGTGAGGCTTTTCCTAAGATCCTGGGGGACTTCGCCAATACAGCCCGGCAGATCTTTGGCTTTCCGGCCAGGTATCGCCCGCTCAATGACGTGGAGGTCGAAGGAAGAAAACTCATGCCCTCATCCTGCAAGATTGAGCGGGATACCCTCGTCTTCCGGCTGGTGTTGAATGTCAAACCCCAGAACGTGGAAATTACCTCTAAAGCCATCCTGCTTCCCCCGGAAAAAGTACAGGACAAATCTCTGAAAACGGTGGAGGAAAGGTTGACCCATCTGGAACGAGAGGCCGGCCGGGAAATTACTTTCCCAGACTTGGAAAATTTCGTCCGCAAAGCCGTCCAGCTTTCTTTCGGTGAAGTAGAGTTGATTCCTGGGGAGATGAACAGGGACGAAGAAAAGTACCGGCACGAATTCCGGGAGGCCTATGCGCGGGAGGGATGGTTTTTGGCCAACTCCGAAGGCTATCGGTTCAAGAGAATTCCCCCGGAAGCAAAGAGGGGCGAGCAGCGGATCAAGGCCGTAGCTGGCCTGATCCGCACAGTTGTCCTGAAATACCAGGACCGGATCTATGACATCATCCTCACAGGGGACTTTCATCCCCGTCCCCACACGATCCTTACCGACATGGAATCTGCCCTGCGGGATGCGCCGGCCCAACCCGATGAGATCAAGAGAAGGATCGAAGAAGTCTACCACCGCCCGGGCGTGGAAATTTCGGGCACGAACCCAGAGGATTTTGTGGCAGCTGTGGTCGGCGCCGTAGAGAGGGCGGCGTAGTCTCGGTCGTGCGGGAAATCAATCCTCGGCGTGATACTTGAAAGAGATATTCACCCGGGCACCGTACAGAGAGACTTTTCCCTTCTCGATGACCAGGTCCATTTTGACCACTTCGGCAATCCTCAGGTCCTCCAGAGTCTTTCCCGCGGGTTCCACCGAATTTTTAGCAGAAGTTCATCCACCTCAATCTCTTCCCCATCCACTTGGGGGGCCTGGCATGTTGCCCAGAAATTTTTTGGCAGATTCCTTAGGAATTCCTTGAAGACCGCCTTTTTGATGAAAACGCCACGCTGGAGTAAAGGGGGCCCTAACTCTTCCATCAGGAGGTTGAAAAGCTTTAGGATGATAAACCCTTCCTGCTGAGCGGCAGACGTTTCATCTTTGCGATGAGTAATCTGACTTCGCAAAGAAGCCAGGGTGCCTCCCCGGCGCAAGGTTGCCCCTGCTAATCCTGGCATGGCGGCCGAAAGGGCCAGGGTTGAACCTTCCTTGATGATGGTGGAATCAATATCATCGACAGGCTTTCCATCCAGAAACACGGTTTTGATCCTCTCTTCAACGAACCGCGGGCTTAGGCCGAACTGGTGGCAGAGTAGCGCCTTAACGCTGCAGCCGACATGAACTCTCACCTTAACTCCTTGCTGCAAGAGCTGAAAAAGATGAGGGAGCTTATCCGTCCCCAGGGTCAAACAAAGACCTGGGCCATAGCGATTCTTCGAGGGGCGCATCTCTATCTTTTCAGAAATTTGAGGCCCTTTGGGCGCCCGACGGCGGAGAGGGTGAGGTCTATTTCAGACCTCACCCGGTGCTTCCGATCCGCGTTTGGTTTCAGTTCCTACCAGTTAAATACTTTGTCGAGATCTTGGTCCTTTACCTGAAACGTGAGGTTGTGAGGGGACAGGGCTTCCTTCTTGAAGAAATCGGGCAGCCGGTCATGCTGGGCCGTAAGGCCGGCCTGGATATTGAAGTCCCTTTCATTCTTGAGAATGGATTTGCCCAGAGCAGTCACGCCGTCGGCATTCAAGCTCAAGCCGTAGAAGGCATTGATCAAATCGAGCAGGGCCTGGAACGTTTCCGGTTGATCCATAACCGCAAAGGCAATGAAAAGACACATCCCTGTTGAGTCAACAGCAGCCGTGGCAATCTGGAGATTTCTGGAAAGTTCCACCTGGCCTTCCGGCTTGAGGGGATCCACAAAGCCTCCCACCTTGAGAACGTTGGTGGCCACGGCATACCCCGCAGTGTGGTCAGCCCCCTGGGTGCTGGTGGCATAGGTCACTCCGATGCCCTGGATGCCTCGAGGATCGTAGGCCGGAAGGGCTTGGCCCTTGACCACCGGCACTCTCTCAACGCCAAAAACCTTGCCGGTGATCGCTGCGCCATTCCCCAGGATGCGCCCCAGGGGAGTACCTTTGCCCACTTCTTTCAACAGATTAATGGATGCCTGCCCATCGCCGAACTTGGCCAGGCCGGCTTCCATGGCTACGCCGATGGTGGCACCCATCTCAATGGTATCCAGCCCATAATCATCACAGAGTCGGTCCAGCAT
>CAYQWO010000497.1:0-3331 GCA_964421095.1 uncultured Syntrophaceae bacterium | reverse complement strand
TGGCCAGAAATCAAGGAGAAGAACATGGCCAATGGGAGGGAATGGATCTTAAAAAGAGATGTGCGGGATGTTCAGGTCTGGCGGAGTACGCTGCCCGGGATGTGGGCCTGGCTGTTGCAAAGGGTGTCGGCCATACTCATCCTGCTTTTTTTGACCCTGCATTTCTTCTTGCCCTATCGCCGGCCCTTGCAATTCCTGTTACTCCTGGTGGTCGCCGTGCATGCCTCCCTGGGAATAAGGGTTTTTTTGATTGACCTGGGAGCGAACGTGAAGACACAAAAAGTTCTTTTTGTCGTATGCCTTCTCCTGGGAGCTTTCGGGCTATTTTTCATCTGGAACTATCTGCCTTTGGGAGGATGAAAAAATATTAACCACAGAGACCGCAGAGGGAAGACAAGAATTCTATACATAACGACATAAGTCCTATACACTTTGTCATTCCGGGCTTGACCCGGAATCCAGTCTTATCCTGAATTCCCGCTTTCGCGGGAATGACGATGTATGCCGCGATTAACGTCGCTATGTATAAATTTGAAGAACGAATTCCAGATTTTATGATTACATTTCTCAGCGGCCTCAGCGATCTCTGCGGTGAAATAAGAAAGAAAAAAATGATTTACACCTTTAAAATATTCCGTTTTGATCCCAGGCACGACGTGGAGCCCTACGAGCAAGAATTTCGCGTGGACATGGGGGATTCGGAAAAGGTCACGGTGCTCGATGCTCTTTTCAGGATCCAGCAAACCCAAGATAAAACCCTCTCTTTTCGTTATTCCTGCCGACTGGCCATGTGCGGTTCCTGCGCCCTGGTCATCAATGGGAAAGAAGGGTTGGCCTGCAAGACTTTGCTCAAAGACCTGGGTTCAGGGCCGATCTCTCTAAAGCCCCTAAGCCATATCTCCGTCGTCAAAGATCTGACTGTGGACCTCAAATCCCTGATCAACCGGTTGAAAAAAATGGAGCCCTACTTTGTCCCCAGGACAACGTTGCCGGAGCCGGCAAAGATCAAGCCCACCTCCCAGGAGAGGCAGATTATCGGTCTGAACACGGAGTGCATTGCCTGCGGGTCCTGCGTATCGGCTTGCACGATGATGCACTGGGATGCGGAATACATCGGACCGATGGGATTGAACCGCGCCTTTTGCCTGATTGCCGATTCCCGGGATTTGACCGGCAAGCGCTTGGAGCGGGTCGCTGATGAAAACGGAGTCTACCGCTGCCACATGGAATTCAACTGCACGGACGTCTGTCCCAAGCACATCAGCCCGACCCGCGGTATCCATTATTTGAAACGCCAGATTTTCTGGCAAGGGATAAAAAGTTTAAATCCCTTCCGCACAGGAAAGACTGAATGAGAGGCGGGGCGAAAACTCTGCTGCTGGGGGCGAGTCTGGCGTTTTTCGGGGCCATCCCCTCTTCAGCTTGGGCCAAGACAGCGGGCTATTGCGTGGAATGCCATGCGCAAAAATTTGTCGTCCAATATAATGTCTCCATCATCGCCGGGGAACGAAGCGTCTATCACGCCAAATTAGACCCCTGCCCCGGCGTCCGTTCCCTTTCTGAAGAAATCTTCTTCACCGAGAGCCGGATCGTCAAGCTGGACGAGATTCTTCAAACCATGGAACAAGAAGGATGGAGCAGCGATGGATTGAGAAAAAAAGTCTCGGAAGCTGTGGCCTCACTCTCTCCCCTTAAGAATTCCCAAACGGCCTCGGTTGCCCAAATTACCCGGGAGGCTTCCGCCCTGCGAGCCTCGTTGCATAAGGTATACGAGCGCACCCTTCAGGCCCGAAGTGAATCTGCTCGCCGGTGGCTGATCGGCCTGGGCAGCCTGATATTTCTTGGGCTTCTGGTCCTCTTAGGAGTGAGCTACCGTAAACTGAACCGCATGGGGAAAAACCTCTTCCCCCTCGTTCTCGTTATCGTCAGTCTCTCTTTGCCTGCCTGCTCCGCCGGTCCGGCAGAGTCCGGGAAGAAAACCCCCGCCCAGGAGCGGCTGGAACAATCCCTTTTTGTAGCCACGCAGTCTTCGAGCAAAATTGAAGAAACATTTTACCACTCCCTGCTGCTGGCAGAAATGGCCAGGGAGTGGTCGAAAATCGAATCGGGCCCGGCGGAGAGGGCCTTTCAGTTGGCCTGGCAGATGGCTCTGACAGCCCGGGAGAAGGCCAACCAGACAAGAGCCCTGCAAGAAGTTGTTTCCAGATGGCCTAATCCAGAGCAAGCCTTCAAAGAGAAGGTCAACTTTGATTCCGTGCTGGACTTACGGGATGAGCTGCGAAGTGTAAATGAACGCACCTGGGCCCTCCGGGCTGTAGCCGAGGAGTGGGCTCAAGCGCATGAAAAGAAGGGGCGCGAGGCCCTGGAATTTGCCCTCCAAAGAGCGATGAGGATGGAAGATAGGGAGATGCGCGACCGGGAACTAAAATCCATGTCCGGTGCCTGGGTAGGGTTTGATGAAAGCCGGGCTCTGGAAATCTCCCGTTCCATCTCTGATCCCTTCCTGAAGGCCCTGGCTCTATGCGGAGTGGCCTTCTCTATCCATCGCCAAGACAAAGCAGGGGCCATTTTGTCCGAAGCCTGGGGAGCTGCCGAAAGTATGGCTGAATCGTACTCTCAGGTCAAGGCTTTCATCCGCATCTCCGCGGCCGCGGCCAGAACCCTCCCGCCAGAAAGGACAACTTGGCAAGAGAGAGCCCTGGCGAAGATTCAAAGCCTGGGGAACCCTCAGCTCAAGTCCTTCGCCATGCAGGAGATGGTTTTTCAGTGGGCCGCTCTGGACTGCGAAGGAGCTGAGCGCCTCGCCGGGGAGATTTCTCCACTTTTCCCGGAAGCCCGGGCCTATTCGTTTATCTATTTGTCTGGGAGGACGAAGGATAAGGGAAAAGCCCTGGGGCTTCTGAAAAGAGCCCAGGCTGAGGCGGCAAAAGTCGCGGAGCCCTTCGAGGCCCAAAAAATTAAAAGCCGGATCGGGACAGATTTAGCTCGGCTTGACGCGGCTGAGGCCTTCCGCCTTCTGCCGAAAATAACAGATCCCTACTATCGTTCTGAAATTTTAGGGGAGTTGGCCCGGGAGTTCTCAAAAAAGGACAAAAGAAAAGCCCTGGATCTGGTGGAAAAGATTCCCCTGGAAGACCTGCGCATACAAACTATGGTAGGCGTCATCAGGCAATGGATGCCCGAAGAACATGAAAAAATTTCCTCTCTTTATCGTGAAGCCCTCCACGCCACCCTCTCCATCTCCGACCCATTCAACCGCGCGCTGACGCAGATTGAATTGGGTAAGCATTGGGGACGGCTGGAGCCCGGGAAAGGAGCCGGGGCGCTGGAT
>CAYQWO010000496.1:0-3332 GCA_964421095.1 uncultured Syntrophaceae bacterium | reverse complement strand
TTTGTTGCATAAATAACAGCCCATTTAAAGATGGCTGTGGCCTTTTTGATACAAATTGCGGATCTTTTACAGGTTTCGAGAAATCGAGTTTTTAGCGGGGAAGGATATTTGAGAGGTCTCTGGGAAGATGAATCCTTAAAAATCGGAGGATTTTTCTTTCCACTTCTTCCAGAATTTCAATCGTTTGCAAAAATCATGTTCTTTTGGAGGGCGGTTCAAAAACCTGAAGGCGCTCTGGAAGGGTAAAGATCGAGGGAATTTAGAAAATGGCATTAAATTTGCTAAGTTTCTGGAGGAAGTGAGTTGGCTTTGATTCTGAGGGAGGATTTTTTCCTTACCAAAAATAGGTTATGTTCTTCCCCCCAATGCCGCCGGGGAAGAATGAGCTCTTTGAAATCATTAATATTTGTTACCTGGCTGATGGTTTTTGTCCCATATGCTTTCGGGCAGGCTACCGCAGAGCGTCAAGCCCCTGCGAAACCCCAGTCCCCTGTTAAGGTGGCTATCCTTCCGGTGGCCATCCACAGCCCGGAGGACTTGGCTTACATGCAGGAGGGGCTGCTGGACATGCTCTCTTCCCGGGTGGAACTCAACGGCCGGGTGGCCGTCTTAGAAAAGGGAGTCGTGAAGAAAGCTCTGTCCGAGACATCCGGGGAAATGGATTCTGAGGCCGCCCGAAATTTAGGCCAGACCGTGGGGGCTGATTTTGTCGTTTTCGGCAGCCTGACAAAACTGGGGGACAGCTGCAGCCTTGACTTAAAGGTAGTGGAGGTGAAGGGGGAAAAGCCCAGCGCTTCGGTTTATGTTCACGCCAAAAAGATGGAGGAGATTATCGCCAAGGTAGATGACTTAGCCCGAAAGGTTGATGAGAAAGTCTTGGGGTATTCCTTGACCCCGCCATTGGCCGAGAAGCCGGCCGAAGCATCCAAAGTCGAAGCGCCAAAAGAAGTAGCGGCCCTCCCCGTTCCCGTCCCTCCACCAATTAGCTCACGGCCGATCAGCCCGGCAGCGCCGGAGAAGAGCCCGAGCTTTGGGCGACTTTGGCAGAGTAAACCGTTTCCCTTCAAGATAATAGGAATGGCTATCGGGGATTTGGACGGAGACGGGCGGAAGGAGATTGCCCTCATCGATGAGCGAAACCTATACATCTACCGGTGGGAGAAGGAAGATTTCAAGCTTCTCAAAAAATTGGAAGGGGGGAAGTTCGACCAATATTTGGCCGTCGATGTGGCCGATCTGGAAAAGGAAGGAAAGGCCAAGGTGTTCGTAACTAACTTGCAAAAAGATCGCCTTGCCTCATTTGTGGTAGCATCCGTAGATGGTAATTTCAAGATGATCTCCTCTGGCCTGGATTGGTATTTAAAGGCTGTGAGCTGGGGGGAAAGAGGGACGGTTTTATTGGGGCAAAAAAAGGGGGAAAACGAGGCTTTTCAGTGGCCCATATACGAGATGGGCTGGGACGGAAAGCAGTACAAGGAAATTCGCCGGGCAGAGCTTCCCAAAATTTACAGCATCTATGGGTTTATTCCCTTTACCGACGAAGGAAAAACATATTTTCTCTACCTGGACGCTAATTTTAGACTGAAAGCCACGGACGGCAAGGGAAAAGTGATCTGGACAAGCAAGGCGGATTATGGTTCGGACAATTCCTTCCGGGTAAAGCCATTTTCTTCAACAACCACCGCTGGGGCGGACGACATGGCCTTTTTGAACGTGCGAATTCTTGCCCGGGGAAAGGAAATCTTCCTCATTAGAAACATCTCCCCGGCAGGCCAAATTTTGAAGCGCACCAAGTATTACAGCGGCGGGGAAGTGCAGGTTTTGAACTGGAGCGGGGCCGTGTTCATGGAGACCTGGAAGTCGCAGGAGATTGCGGGATACGTAGCTGACTTCCAAGTGGAGGATATTGACGGCGGTCAAGGAGAAGAGTTGATCGTGGCCGTCAACATCCCTAAAGAATCAATATTTTCCGTCGAAAAGAACAGCGCTCTGCTGGTTACGCGGATTCAGTAAATCCCTCTTTAGTAAAGTGGGGTTGGGGGATTTAAGAAGTATCTATTACAAATTTTTCTATTGACAATTTTTAAGAAGATAAGTATTTTGTCTGAAGCAAAGAGTTCCAAATCTTTCTTGGGTAGAAATTCACAAGGGAAGGGGGTGAGGAGGGAAAAGAGAACGGGGCTCTAAAATGAGATGTAAAGATTCAAGCATTGAACACGGAGCATGAATCGAAAGGAGGTTTAAAGAATGAAAAAGTACGTAGTATTGTTAGCGGCAGCGATTTTTGTCCTGGCCCTGGCTTCTCCCTCTCTGGCCCAGTTTAAAGCCTTTGGCCACATGGAGGTGGAGAGCTACTGGTCCAATAGAATGCTGAACTTGAACAGCGACCGAGAAGCCAGTGATAACAGGCAGGCAGTGGCCGAGCGTTTCCGCCTTCACTTTACTTACGGGGACCCCAAGAACGTTCAGGCCTACGTCATGTTTGAAGCGAACAGCCGGACCTGGGGCGAGCCAGGAGCGCCGGGCGTGGGAAATACTGCCCCCGAGGGCGGCGGCTCAACGGCTCGGAGTTATTTAGCTAACAGGAATGCCATGGGCGTCTACCAGACTGACCAGAATTCTCTTTTGATCGCCTGGGCTTACCTGGATTTCACCGTGCCCAACATGCCCGTCACCGCGAAAGTGGGTATCTTCCGGCATGTCATTGGCGGAGATATCGGCCGGTTCTGGATGGGCAATGATGCCCCTGGTATGCAGGTGAGCCTCAAATTCGACTCCCACGTCATCCAGCCCTTCTGGTGGAAGGAAAACAAGCAGGATGTTCTCAAGGACAACGACAACGACGTGTACGGCCTGAGGTATCTTTTCAGCAGCCCGAACTTCAACGTGGAGGCCTGGTTCGCTTACCAGAACGACCGCCGGAATCAAATCCAGACCCTGGACTGGAAGCTGGTTCCTGGTAGCACTGACACCTACGGGGTGTATGTGAAAACGACCAACAGGAGCTACACGGTCGAGCCATGGTGGTTGGGTGTTAGTGTCCCGTTCAAATTCGGGAACTGGTCAATTGCCCCCATCTTTATTTATCAGGGTGGAAAGGCCCAAAAGCAAAATACCGATTGGGCCCCGATTGGTACCAGAAAGGATATTGACTATGACGCTTACCTGTTTGACGTGGCCGCAACCTACAGGCTGGGACCAGGCCTCACGTTCACTGGCGAATTTTTCTACACTACCGGACAAGATGCGGATAAGACTGACAAGATGAACCGGTTTACCTTCCCGACGGGCTCCGAAAGCCGGAACGTCTTCGGGAACGGCAAGTCAGTATT
>CAYQWO010000495.1:1370-3338 GCA_964421095.1 uncultured Syntrophaceae bacterium | reverse complement strand
CGGGGAGTTCCCCCCGCCGATGAGCGTTTGATCCCCTATGACCTCTGGGGAAGCCGGGCCCATGTGGTCATGCTGGCCGGGCAAAAGATTCTACCCAGGCGGGAAGCCCGGGCGCTGATCAAGGGCCTGAAGGAGATAGAAAAATCCTGGCGAAAAGGAAATTTTCACCTCAACCTATCGAAGGAAGATGTGCACAGCAATGTTGAGGCTTGGCTGATAAAAAAATATGGAATTGAAGTGGGGGGCAGACTCCATACAGCCCGCAGCCGAAATGACCAGGTGGTTTTGGCCATGCGCCTTTATTTGCGGGATTGCGCTCTGGACTTTATCGCTGAGCTCACTTCCATTGTGAAGGTACTTCTCGATCAGGCCATAAAATATCGGGACGCAATTCTACCTGGGTATACTCACCATCAGCCTGCTCAGGTGACGACATTAGGCCATGTATGGTTATCTTTTGCTGAGGCCTTTCTCAGGGACAGCCGGCGTTTTGAAGATTGGTATGAGCGGTTCAATCAAAACCCTCTCGGGTCCATGACTGGCTACAGCACAAGCTTTGCCATCGACCGCAAGCTTACCTCCAGGCTTCTTGGATTCGACGGTCCTTCCCAGAATTCCCTAGACCCAATCCAGAACCGCTGGGAGCCGGAAGCAGAGATGGCCTTTGACATTGCCGTGACGATGAATCATTTGAGCACTCTGGCGCAGACCTTGATCATTCTTAGCACCGGGGAGTTTGGAATGCTCAGGCTGGACGATGCCTATTGCTCGGGCAGTTCGATGATGCCGCAGAAGCGCAACCCCGATCCTCTGGAGGTGATCAAGGCCAAGGCGGCCTTGACCCAGGGGTTGCTGAACAGTTTACTTTCCATAGGCAAAGCCAACTTCCTGGGCTACAACCGGGACACCCAGTGGACCAAATATTTGATCATGGACTTGATTGATGAAAGCTTCCCTGCTCCGAGAGTAATGTCGGAGATTATCGCTTCCCTGCGGGTCAACGAGAAAGAAATGGCCGCCCTCTGCCAGAAGAGATTTATCATGGCCCCCGACCTCTTGGAAAGAATCGTTCAAGGCTGGGGAGTGCCTTTTCGCCAGGCTAAAGTGGCGGTGGAGAAGGCGGTGAAATATTCCGAAGCCGAGGGGCTTGAGCAGGTCTCAGCCTCTGCCCTGAAAAAGGCCTTGCAGGAAGAAGGGCTCAGGCTGGAGCTTGATGCCCGGGCCGTGCAAACGGTCCAGGAAGCCAGAACAATTGTCTCCCGGAGGAAGGCTATCGGTGGAACTTCCCCCCAGGCGCTGCAGAAAAATATCATCTCAGTTTCCGGCCAGTTACAATTTATTCAAAGATGGCTCAGGGAGAAAAGAAATCAACAATCCATGGCCAAAGCCCGCCTGACCAAGATAGAACGAAATCTTTGAAGAATTTGAAAGGCTTTTCGCTCCCCACTTTTTTCAGAGCTTTCTTAGGAATTCCAGAGCCTCTTCCCGGGTCCGGACCACGCCGGTTATTTCTGCCTCCCGGAGCCGGTCTAATAGCCTTCCCACCTCTTCTCCCGGGGGTAGGCTCAGGGCCTCCATGACTTCCCTTCCGTCGAGTAATGGCCTTGGCGGTCTCGGTAAGAATTCCTCATAATAATAACGCAGAAGTTCTTCAGCCACCTCTTTTATCCTTCTCAGGTCTCCCGCCGGGAGTTCTTGCTCCATCGGCCACCCCAATTTAATGTCATTCGACGCCAGCCCATCAGACAGGGCCAAAAGGACTGCGTCAATTCCCTCCTTTCCCAAATCTCGGAAAAAGCGATACTTCGCCCGGGGAGTCACTTCCTCTGTTTTGGCCAGGCTCAGGATGCGCATGTGCTGCCGGGTCAACTCGGAGATAATCCGAACGGATTTCCGGCTGAGCTTCATTCTTTGGGCGATGATGAAGTTTATCCTTTGACCCTCCTGGTCGTGGTCGAGGAAACGAAC
>CAYQWO010000495.1:0-1270 GCA_964421095.1 uncultured Syntrophaceae bacterium | reverse complement strand
CAAAACTTTCCCACCCTTGAACCTCCGGGAAGATCACCTCCATGAGCCCGGACTGATGAAGGTCCCTGAGGAAATGACCCGCCTGGGTCTCACTTAAAGCCGCGAAAAACTCGCTCCGAATCCTCTCCCAGGCTGAGTGGAGGATAAGCTTCTTATTCTTTTGGATCATCTCTAAAGTGTTCTCTTCAATTTTCAGCCCAAGGCTGTGAATCAGGCGGAAAGCCCGCAGCATTCTCAAAGGGTCCCGCACCAGGGATTCCTCAGAGTTTGCCCGGAGGACCCTATGGTGGAGGTCAGATAGCCCATGGAGGGGGTCGATGATGAGGGGAGATTTTTGCCCAAAAATCTCCTCCACGCTTAAACCCAGCGAGTTGATCGTGAAGTCCCTCTGTTTTAAATCATCAAGAATATCCCCCCCTTGCCTGGGGGAAAAATCAACCTCAAATTTCTTTTTTCCCATCTTTAGCCCGGCTCTCCAGGTGCCGAAAGAGTCGTTTAAAGAAAAGGCATGCCCCCCAGTCGTGGCCGCCAATTCCTTGGCTAAATCGCTTACCCCGCCGGCGGCCACGAAATCGAAATCCTCCCCTATTGGTCTTCCCAGAAATAGATCCCTGATCGCTCCGCCTACCAGATACACCTTCTTCTCATTCCTTTGGCAAAGGCGATGGACCGCTTGCAGGATTTTAGATTCTTTCAAGAGTCTTTCTTTCATAGAGGGTTAACTACAAATGGGCCAATACCGCCCATTCCTTTTAATTATTTTCACCGACACACCATAGAGGTCCTCGATGGCTCGATCGTGGATGATGCGCTCAGTATTCCCGCAGGCAATTACTCTTCCTTCTTTGACGATCAGGGTCTTCTTAAAGATAGGCATGATCTCTTCTAAATGGTGGGTCACATAGACTAGGCTTGGCGCCCCCTTTTGCAACCCGAGCGTCTGGAGTGAGGCGAGAAATGTCTCCCTCGCTCCTGGGTCCAGGCCGGCACAGGGCTCATCCAGAATTATCAGATAGGGTTTGGTCATGCGTGCTCGGGCGATCAAAACCTTTTGTTGTTCTCCCTGGGACAAGGAGCCAAAGGGCATTTTGGCCAGCTCTGAGCAACCCAGCTCATCCAGATGCTGCTGGGCCAATGCGTAGTCCTTCTTACTCGGGGGTTCCCACCTCAAAACCGAAAATCCCACCTGAGCATATCTTCCTGAGAGAACTGTGGACAGAACGACCTCATCTCTTGGGATAATGGAATTCAGGGTGGAGGTCACCCATCC
>CAYQWO010000494.1:0-3342 GCA_964421095.1 uncultured Syntrophaceae bacterium | reverse complement strand
ACAATGCCGAGCCATCAGCACCTTCCTGGTCCTGAAAAAGGAAGACGGCAGCAGAGTCGCCTGCAAGGGATGTGGCAGCAAAAAGATGTCCCAACTCATCTCCCGGGTGGCCTATCACCGATCCGAAAACGATCGCCTGACTGAATTTGACACTCGCCGGCCGCAGGGAGAGGAATTCTACAAAGACTCCCGGAATGTTGGTCTGTGGGCTAAAAAACGGGCCAAGGAATTGGGTGCCGACCTGGGGCCGAAATTCGATGAAATCGTGGAAAGCGCCCGTACCGGTAAAATCCTGGAAAAATATGGACTATGAACGATGAGGCTTGTAGCCACGCCCTCTCCCGGCGGCTCTTTCTGAAGGCCAGCGCCTGGGGCGCGCTGCTCTGGGGCCTCGCCGGATTTTCTCCCTCCATCTTTGCTCAGCGGGAAAAGAAAGGCCTCCTCGGCACCAAGCTCTCCCCCCATTTTCTTCCCCTGGACAATCAGAGAATCCAGTGCCAGCTTTGTCCCCGGCAATGCCGGGTGGCCAAGGGGCAGCGGGGGTTCTGCGGGGTGCGGGAGAACCGGGACGGGAAATATTACAGCCTCGTCTACGGAAATCCTTGCGCCGTACACGTAGACCCCATCGAGAAAAAACCTTTCTACCATGTCCTGCCGGCCTCGACATCCTTTTCCATCGCCACGGCCGGCTGTAACTTTCGCTGTAAATTCTGCCAGAATTGGGAGATTTCCCAGACGACCCCGGACGAGACCTATAACCTGGAGCTCCCTCCAGAGAAGGTGGTAGCCCTCGCCAAAAGAGCGGGGTCGCGGACCATTGCCTACACCTACGTGGAGCCGACGATTTTCTTCGAGTATATGGTGGACACGGCGAGGCTGGCTAAAAAAGAAGGCATTCTCAACGTCTGTCATTCGAATGGCTTTATCAACCCTGCGCCTTTGAAGGAACTCTGCCAGGTTCTGGATGCGGCCAACATCGACCTCAAGGGCTTCACCGAGGAGTATTACAGCAGCATGTCCCAGGGGCGCCTGGCCCCGGTCCTTCAGACCTTGAAGACTTTAAAGAACGAAGGGGTCCACGTGGAAATCACCAATCTGGTGGTTCCGACCAAGAATGACGGCGCCGAGACTGTTGGCCAAATGTGTGCCTGGATTCGAAGCGAACTGGGCGCAGACACGCCGGTTCATTTCTCCAGATTTTACCCTCTATACAAGCTGCGTAACCTTCCCCCAACTCCCGTCTCTACCCTGGAAAAGAATCGCCAAATCGCCACAGATACTGGGTTAGAGTACGTTTACATCGGCAACGTCCCCGGCCACGAAGGGGAACGAACATACTGCCCCCGCTGCCAGAAGCTCCTTATCTTCCGCCAGGGTTATTCCATCGGTCAAGTGCACCTCGCCAAGGGAAAATGCAAGTTCTGCGGAAAGCCCATCGCGGGGATTTGGGCCTGAAATTATCCTTCCCCTCTCTTGGGTTAAGGAACGATCGGATTGAAATCACCCTGCAATTTGAAAGGAAGGCAGGAGGCGAATCCCTTACCCTCTTCTTCCCGAAAATCTAAGGAGGCAAGCTGCTTTTAATTCTCCGCGTCTCGGGTTCTCGCTGATCTTCGGCGAAGTGCCTTTCCGGCTCTGACGGAGGAAAGGGTACCTTTTTCTAACGCCACCTGGCCAGCTACCAGGACATACGCGATGCCTACCGGATACTGGTTGGGTTCGGCAAAGGTACCTTTATCGATGATGGTTTCCGGGTCAAAAATAGTGATGTCCCCGATCATCCCTTCTCGAATCAATCCCCGATCCTGTAAGCCAAAGCGCTGAGCGGGGAAGGAGGTCATGCGTTTAATGGCCTGCGGAAGCGTGAGCACCTTCTCTTCGCGCACATATCGACCCAGGAAACGCGCGCAGGTGCCATAGACGCGCGGGTGGGGCTTTCCGCCGACGATGCCATCCGAACAGACCATCATGTAATCACTGCGCATGATCTCTTTTATATCTTCTTCGCAACCGTAGAATATAGTCATCGTCACCGCAGTCCCCTCGGCCAGGAGAAGATCGCAGACGACATCCAGAGGTCTCTGGCCGATTTCGGCGGCGATCTGGGTGATCGTTTTGCCTTCAGCAAAGCGATTGGCCTCGGATTTAACGGCGTTGATCATAATGGCATCCCAACCAACGGTACCTACCCAGTTCGCCCAACGTTCGGGCTTGATATTCTCCTGGACCTGGCGGATCTCCTCACGGACAGCGCGATCTTTGAGGCTCTGCAGCAGCCTGGTCGTACCCCCGGCGTGGAAGCGCGGAGGGATTAATGCGTCGAGCATCGTACTACCCGCGATGTAGGGGTATTGATCAAAGGTGACATCCAGCCCTTGCCTCCGTGCCTCTTCCAGGAGTCTTAAAGCCTCACCCGCTTTCCCCCAATTACGCTTTCCCCCCACCTTGAGATGCGAAATATGCAAAGGGCATCCGGCTTCGAGGCAAATGGCCATTACCTCACGGATGGAATCAAGCAGATAATCGTTCTCATTGCGCATGTGGACGACAAATAGGCCCCCGTAGCTTGCCGCAACCTTGCACAACTCTACGATTTCCTTGCGATCCGCATACATTCCTGGAGGGTATATCAGGCCAGTGGAAAACCCGCAGCCACCCTCTTCCATAGCCTGGGCAAGGATTCTTTTCATCTCTTCCAGTTCTGCTGGAGTGGCCGGCCTGTTCTCCCACCCGACGACCATGGCCCGCACCGCCCCATGCGGCACGAGCATCATGGAGTTGGTGGCCGGAGGGATTCTGTCCAGCGCAGAAAGATACTCGGCCATTGAGTTCCAGGGCCACTCGGTAAGATCGGTACCCAAGAGACCGCTAACCCGGCGCATCATGGGTTCTTTGTTGGCCTGGTCAATGGGAGCAACCGAAAGCCCGTCCTGTCCGATCAGGGCCGTCGTGATGCCCTGCATTAATTTGGCGTCTTCCTCCGGGTGTTTAAATACTCTGATGTCCGAGTGGGTATGGGCATCTATGAAGCCCGGCGAAACCACCAGGCCAGCGGCATCGATCACGCGCCTGGCTTTGTTCGGAATCGTATGGTGCACTTGCACGATCTTTTCCCCCCGGATACCAATGTCCGCCTGAAACCAGGGGTTGCCCGTTCCATCGATCACTTTGCCGTTTTTAATGAGGACATCCAGCATGAATCTATCTCCTCTAAGCTATTTCACTCCATCGATCCTTTTCTCGGTTTCTCTTTCCGCTTACCCCTATTACTTTGTTGCAGAAATTGGCTTCGGGACCTTGTAGTCTTTTTTATTGCACCAGTTCCTGTAATTTACCCCTCGC
>CAYQWO010000493.1:1505-3344 GCA_964421095.1 uncultured Syntrophaceae bacterium | reverse complement strand
GATATATTCATTTTGAAAGCTGGGATAATGATGGATCATCCCCAAATCGATCAGAGCCTCGTTGAGTCTCTCAGGGAAAAATTAAAGGCGACGGGCTGCACCCTTTCCTTAGAGGAAATGACCACCGTCATCGACCAGATTAAGGAAGGAGTATTCTTCCATTATTTGGACCTTTTAATCAGCCAGGTCGAATCGATCCTCGACATCAATCCCTCTCTCCATGAGAAGGAAATTTTCCAGGCGGTCGCCAAAAACGCCGTGGATTATCTGGGTGCAGAGCTGGCTACCGTGCGCCTCTACGATCCAGAAAAGAAGAAGATGATCTCTTTCGGGTCTTACCCCAACCTGGAAGAGGAACGGGAGGAAGCTATTTCGCCGGAAGATTCGATTGCCGGAGAAGTAATGAAAACCCGTCGGAGCTATTTCGTGCCGAACCTCACCCGAGAGGAGAAATATGAGAATAGAGAGAAAATGATCAAACATGGAATCCATTCCATGATGGCCGTTCCGGTCTCCCTGCCCCGGTTTTCTTTGAAGGGCGTGGATATCGAAGGGGTCCTGCAAATCTATTTCAAAGAAGAAAACAAGGCATTTACAGCCCTGGAAGCAAAGATCGCCGAAACCTTTTCCAGAAGGGTGAGTTACGTCATTGCCCGAAAGCGGATCCTGGACCTCCAGGAGTTGAATGTCACGAAAGATAAGATTGTGGAGCAGCTCTTTCTAAAACTGGGCCGACGGGAAGGGATCAAACTGAAGGAAATCTTCAACCTCGTGATCCCCGAATTGGTCGATATCATGCGGATCCAAAGGTGTTCTCTCTTTGCCGTGATGGAAGACCAGGAGCATGTAGTTCTGGAAGCCGGGTTTCCGGAAGAGCAACACGGAATTGGAAAGGTCTTTTCTGTAAAGGAACCTTATATCGATGCCATCGTTAACCAGAGGGGCCCTTTTGGCGAATTCGAGAACGAGAAGGTCTATCCTACTTATATTCTCATCCATAACCCCCAGCAGAGCCGTCTGCTTCCTCAAGACCTCAAACGGTTTCTAAGAAGCCAGGAAATCCATTCCGTTCTCTACATTCCCCTGAAAGTAAGCGAAGTCGTCAACTATTTTTTGGTCTTCGATGCCCAGTCCTACCACCGACGTTTTACAGATGAACAGATTGAGATTTTTACCTTCCTGGGCAAGGAGTTGATGAAAGGGTTGAGGCTGGAGAAAATGGATAATATCCTCCACGATTTTAAAAACCCGGCCATCGCTGCCGCAGGCTTTGCCAAACGCGTCCAGCGGCTCCTCGCCGATGGAGACTATCAATCCCAGAAGGATAAGGTCGATCGGGCGCTGGAGATCGTCCTACAAGAAACCTTGCGCATTCAAGAATTAGCCCTCACCCTCCACGAAGAAGGGAGAGAGGAGCTCCTCGACCTGACAGAAAGACTGAAGAGGCGATTTTTGATCAATGCGGAAGCGATCCAACAGTTGACGCGGGGGAACATCCGTCTGACCGAACAGGATTTAGAATCTCCCCTGCCGATTCGCTGTTGCCCTCTGATGCTCGAGAGGATTCTGGACAACCTTCTCAGTAACGCCTCTAAAGCAATCCCGAAGAAAGGGGGAGACCTCGCCATCCGCTCCTACCGTAAAGAAGCGTGGGCAGTGGCTGAGATCAGCAACACCGGGCAAATTCCGGAAGAGGATAAGGATCGCTACCTCCGTGGTGAGGCCAAGGGTAGAGGCCTGCATATTACCACCCGGTTGGTCAAACAGATGGGGGGAAAAATGGAGCTGGAGTTGAAAGGCGGTCAGACGATATTTCGCGTCATGTATCCTCTCATTGAA
>CAYQWO010000493.1:0-1405 GCA_964421095.1 uncultured Syntrophaceae bacterium | reverse complement strand
GAGGGTACGCAAAAGGATGTGAGCAGGGCCTACGAGGTAGCCGAAAAAACATTTCCCAAATGGAAGCAGTTCCCGCCGCCCAAAAGGGGCGAGATCCTGCTTAAGGCTGCCGCCACGATGAGGGCCCGGAAGCAAGAACTGGGAGAATTGGTGACGAAAGAGATGGGCAAGGTGATCGCCGAGGGCAAAGGGGACGTGCAGGAGGCCATCGATTTTCTGGAATACATCGCGGGGGAAGGGAGGAGGTTGCTGGGAGAGACAACCCCTTCCGAATTGCCCAATAAACTATGCCTTACCTTGAAGCAGCCCATCGGCGTTGTGGGTTGCATTACTCCATGGAATTTTCCCACGGCTGTTCCGTGCTGGAAGTTGGGCGCCGCGCTAATCTGCGGGAACACAATTGTTTACAAACCCGCTACCTTGACCCCTCTTTGCGCCGCCAAGCTGGTAGAAATCATTGAGCAAGCCGGGCTTCCCGCCGGGGTTCTCAATATGGTCACTGGACCCGCGGAGGTCGTGGGCGACGCCATCGTCCAGCATCCTAACATCCGGGCAGTCTCTTTCACGGGCAGTGTAGCGGCTGGGAAAGATATCTATTCCAAGGCCTCACGAATGTTAAAAAGAGTAGGGCTGGAATTGGGGGGCAAGAACCCTCAAATCGTCATGGATGATGCCCGCGTGGACCTGGCCATTGAGGGCGCCCTGTTCGGAGCCTTCGGAACCGCTGGCCAGCGATGCACCGCTACCAGCCGGTTAATCGTGCAGGAAAAAGTTTATGATGAGCTGCTGGAAAACTTATTGGCCAGAACTAAGGCCCTCAAGGTGGGCAATCCCCTGGATCCGGCTGTGGACGTCGGCCCAGTCGCCAGCCCTGAACAAGAAGATAAAATATTGAAATACATTCAAATCGGGATCGAAGAAGGAGCGAAACTACTCTGCGGGGGGAAAAAACTTACGGGTGGCCAGTACGATCAAGGATTTTTTATCGCCCCCACGATCTTTGAGGCCAAACACCGAATGAGGATCACTAAAGAAGAAATCTTTGGCCCTGTGCTGTCGGTGATGAAAGTGCGAGATTACGAAGAGGCCGTGCAAGTGGCCAATGACGTTGAGTATGGCCTTTCTTCTTCCATATACACGAGGAACGTCAATACCGCCTTCCGCGCCATGCAGGACCTGGAAGCCGGGGTCACCTATATCAATGCCCCGACGATTGGAGCTGAGGTTCATCTTCCCTTCGGAGGGGTAAAGAATACTGGAAATGGGGCCCGAGAAGCAGGGACAGAGGCCATCCATGAGTTTACAGAGATTAAGTCCGTTTTCGTCGATTTTAGCGGGAAGCTGCAAAAAGCCCAGATCATTGAATAACGCAAGGCGTAAGGCATAAACCCCTTCTCTCCTGGGA
>CAYQWO010000492.1:0-3348 GCA_964421095.1 uncultured Syntrophaceae bacterium | reverse complement strand
AGAGTCAGAAAAGCTGAGAAAAACTCCAGAGTGGGTAAGCTTGGTAAGGAAGAGCCAAAACGCTTTCCAGCAGAGATATTTTGAACAGTTCCATTCGTGTTTCAAAAATAAGGCTAATACCCTTTTAGGCCATCTCATATCAATGCAGGGATTATGAACCCAATGATTCGGAGTAAATCCGTCGAATTGCCAATAAAGAAAGGGGACGAAACACTTACGGAGTTCACAAAGAGACGGGAGGATTGGTATATCCGGAAGCAGGATCTGAAATACCGTAAGGAAAGAGGACAATACTTTACACCTAAAGGTATAGGCGAATTTATGATCGGATTGCTGGATGAGTTCGACGAAAAGAAGAATGCGAAAAAATTAGGTGTCAAGCCTTGAAATGTGAATCGATCGTCATAACAATCTTCCCCAATTCTCTATCCGTTGCCATCGCCTTCCTCACCCGCGCCGCCTGTAGGCTTGCGGCGTGCACCTTCAACTGCCGTTCATAACCTCGCCGACAAGTGGATCCAGCTCCTGTTGATCTGGATATCTTTTCCCGATTCGCCGACCAAGCGCTACAAGCATGTCCCTCGACGGATACCGAAAGGAGCGCAGGTCCGCGGCGTTCACTTGAGTATGTCCGCTGAATTGGCGGAAGTAGGAATCTACGAGTGTCGTGTTCAGAAATGCAGCCAGGCCCTTAGCTATGGTCATCGGCAAGCCAGAGCCCCGAATATGTGGACCGGGACGTCGTTGAAAAATGCGACTTATTTTTGTTCTCCCAAAAATAAAAAGCCTCCAAAGGTGAATAAAGAACACCGTTGGAGGCTTCGTAACAGCACCTTCTGGAATATCCATCTCATATCAAGCTCCAAAAGGTTAAGATTATTTCTGCGGGGTAAATCAGCTTCCAGCCCTATATCTTGATCAAAATTTACACCCTCTAAACAGACATGTCAACATGAATTTAGCCGGCCATTGTTGTCGTGAGCAGGCATTAGACTTTTCCGGGCCTCATCTCTTCCGGAAGGCGGTGTAGCACAAACGTTTTGATAGTTAAAGCTGCTTGGTAAGCCTGGCGGGCAGTCTCCAAGGTAGGCCAGAATTCTTCATCATAGCGGAGTTCAACCGCGTATGGAGTAAGCTCCTGGCTAGGGAATTTTAGGGTTGAAAATGAGGGGTCGCGTTGGGTGCAAATCTCGATCAGCTTTTCCAAATTGTGAATAAAAGGATAATCCATGTCCTGAGCGGCCAGATAAGCTTTGATGTACTTTTCCGCTGCCTGTTGGGCATGAAAACAGGCCGTATCGAGGGCCTGCCCTGCGGATAAGCACATTGCGGCATTGGTTAGATCGCTTTCAGCTTTACGAAGAACGCCTTTCACCAAGTCAGACTTGGTTTTCATAGAGCACTTTTCCCTCCCGGATGGCCGTGGTCACAAATGCCTGACGAACCCCGCTCCATTCTTCAACTTCTTCCGGGCTGTAAACCAGGATGTCCATGGGAATTAGGATATCGCTTAAGACCCCGTAAAGCCGCGCGGATCGGCGGTAACGGGGCTCTTTCGAATCAGCAATGACTAAGAGATCCATATCACTTCCAGGTTGGGCTTCCATTCTTGCCTGGCTGCCGAATAGGATAATTCTTTCGGGATGGACTGTTTCTACAATCCGCCGAACAATCTCTTCAATTAATTTCGGATCAAGTTGAGGCATGGTACAAAACCCCCTGTTATGAAATAGGGGAGAGTCTTATTCTTGGCCAATAAAAATATGGGTAACTGTGGCCAGAGTTAAATGGTCAGGGGGACTCGGCCGTGATTAGATTTCTACCATATTTAGCGGTTTTTTACAATCTCCGATTCCTTCTAAGAGGCACCTTTAACTTGGGCATTTTCATCTTTTCTTTTGCCTCGAGGTGCAGCGATTAGTGGAAAAAGGGGATATGGACGATGAGGAAAAAGCCGTTCAGGGCAAAAAGGCTCCCTGGACACGGCGAAGATGGCAAAATAGAAAACCTGTTGAGCAAAGGCCATGAAAGGTTTTATCGCCCTGCAGAATCCGCTCTGAGGCGGTGGTAGGCGATGAAATGGCGCAGGGCGCGAGCGGCCCGGTCCAATGATTTAAAGACCGGAAACCCAGCAGCCTGGTAGTTATCTCTCTCGCGACGCCATTCGATTTCCAGATCCACCATTTGGGCCTCTGTGCTGATGTCCGGCAAGACCAAAATGATCGCCTTACCATATTTCGCCCTGACCTCCTGGCAGGCCATAAGCAGCTCTGGCTGGAAGCTGAATTGAGAAAGCGGCCGGTCATCCATGCCTAATCGATGGCGTACCTGGAAAAGGATATGGTAGAGAATTTGAATGATGATGAGCGTGTCGATTCCTTCGTCCTCTCCAGCAGCTTCCATCACTTTTCGTAACATGGGGGGCGGGATCATGGGACTGCCAAGGTCTACTGGATTGCTCAAGCTATTGCCCACCGGAGGAAAGGAAGGCTTGAGTTTTTCCAGAATCGTCGGCGAGAAGAAGGGAACCGAGAGACCTAAACGTTCCAGCGAATCGGAGGCGGCCACGCTAATGGCTCCCCCGCCTCCCATTACGGCTACTCTCGGGCCAGCCGCGGCAGGCAAGTAGAGGAAGGCGTAGATGGCGTCGATTAACTCCTCCGGGCTATGCACCTGGATGACTCCGGCCTGTTTGCAAGCTGCCTCCCAGACAGCGCTGAAGCCGCCCAGTGATCCCGTGTGACTCATTACCGCCCGGCTTCCGGAGGCTGTTAACCCCGCCTTCCAGAGCATCACAGGCTTTTTCCCCTTGTTTTCTTTGAGAATCCGCAAGAACCTGGGCCCATCCTCCAACCCTTCGACGTAGCCGGCGATGATCCGAGTTTTCTCGTCGGCCATGAAATATTCCAAAAGATCGCAGGCCGCCACATCGCAGCCGTTGCCATAGCTGACCATTTTGCTGAAACGGATGCCCAGTCCTTTGGCGGTCTGGCCGAGGTCGGCGCACAGGCCACCGCTCTGGGAGAGAAAGCCCACCGGGCCCGTCTCCCGAGAAAAATTTTGGCCCGGAAGGATGGTCAGCCCGCTTTCCGGGCAGTAAATTCCAAAGCAATTGGGTCCCAGAATACGCAGGCCGCGCCTGGCGATGTGCTGAAGCTCTTCTTCCATCTTTATCCCCTCGGCAGATCCGGTCTCCTTGAAGCCGGAGGTCAGAATCTCCACCCCCCGGACCCCCTTCCGGAGGCATTCTTCCAACGCACCTGCGATGGATGAGGCAGGGATAGTCAATATGGCAAAATCTATATTTCCGGGGATATCTTGCAGGGAACCATAAACCTTCAACCCATT